>DATJOV010000020.1:0-4123 GCA_035506735.1 Acidimicrobiales bacterium
GCCGTTGTACACGGCGGCGATGACGAGGCCCCCGAGGAGGGCGTGGACGGCCTTGCCCCGGCCGCCGAAGAGGCTCGTGCCCCCGATGACCGCCGCCGCCACGGCGTAGAGGACGTAGGTGCCGCCGTCGAAGCCCACCGACACCGAGGCCAGGCGGGAGTCGTAGACCAGACCGGCCAGCCCGGCCGTCACCGCCGACAGGGTGAAGGCGATGGTGCGGATGAGGTCGACCCGGATGCCGGCCCGGCGGGCCGCCTCGGGGCTGGCGCCGATGGCGTAGATGTAGCGGCCCGTCCGGGTGCGGGCCAGGAACCAGGACCACAGGGCGATGACGGCCACCACGAAGGGCACCACGTAGGGCACGCCCTGGAGGGGGGTCAGGACGCCGCGGTTGACGTTGCACACGAGGACCAGGACCACTCCGGCGGCGGCCACCACCACGATGGTGAGCACGGTGACGCTCAGGGGCGGGGCGCTCAGGCCCCGGGACCGGGCCAGGTGGGCCTTGGTGACGGTGAAGAAGGCGTACACGCCCACCGCCGCCGCCAGCACGATCCAGCCCCAGGCCGGGGTCATGGTGCCGTTCACCAGGTCGTAGATCTCGCGGTTCTGGATGCTGATGACCCCGCCCACCGAGCCCTTGTCGATGTCGAAGATCCAGATGAGCACGCCCGACCACCCGAGCAGGCCGGCCAGGGTGACCACGAACGAGGGCAGGTGCAGGCGGGTGATGAGGGTGCCCTGCAGGGCTCCGATGACGGCGCACACCAGCAGGCCGATGATGACACCCGACCACCACGGCCAGTTGTAGGGCTCGCTGGCCAGGGCGGCCATGGTGGCGCCGCCCACGGCGGCCACGAAGCCGACCGACAGGTCGATCTCGCTCAGCAGGAGGGCGAAGATCTCGCCCAGGCCGAGGAGGATGAAGAAGGCGGCCTGGACGAGCAGGTTGACGATGTTGCCGGACGAGAGGAACTTGGCGTTCTGGACCTGGAAGATGATGACGATGAGGACCAGGCCGGCCACGATGGGCAGGGCCCCGCTCTCGCCCCCGCGGATGCGCTTGCCCCAGGCCCGCAGCCAGTCGCCCAGCGATTCGGCCAGGGCCTCGGGGGCGGCCACCAGGGCGGCACCGGCGTCGCCCGCCTCGGGCCCGGCCGCCTCGGCGTCGAGGGAGGGGGGAGCGCCAGGGTCCTCCGAGGTGGGCACGGCCGTCGTGGCCCGGTCCTGGTCGTCGGCCACGCCTCAGCCCCCCACGGCGGACTCGGCGCCGCCGTGCCCGTTGTCGGCGCCCCGGCTGGAGCGCCCCGTCGTCATGTAGTCGACCACCACGGCGGGGTCGAAGTCCCCGATGGGGCCGGACGCCACCATGTGGCCCAGGTGCAGCACCACGATGCGGTCCGCCACCGCGAACACGTCGTTGAGGTTGTGCGAGACCAGGAGCACGGCCACGCCCTGGTCGGCCAGGCGGCGGATGAGGTCGAGGACCATGCCGGTCTGGGCCACGCCCAGGGCGGCGGTGGGCTCGTCCATGATGACGAGCTTGGCCTTGGACATGACGGCCTTGGCCACCGCCACCGACTGGCGCTGGCCTCCCGACAGCGATCCCACCGGCTGGCGCACGGAGCGCACCGTGGTGACGCGCAGGTCGGCCAGCTGCTTGCGGGCCGCCAGCTCCATGGTGCCCTCGTCCAGGAGGCCGTGGCGCAGTTCCTCGTGGCCGAGGAACATGTTCTGGACGATGTCGAGGTTGTCGCACAGGGCGAGGTCCTGGTAGATGGTGGTGATCCCCAGGGCCTCGGCGTCCTTGGGCCCGCGCAGGTGGACGCGCCTGCCCTCCCACTGGATCTGCCCCTCGTCCGGCTCCCACAGCCCCGAGACGGTCTTGATGAGGACCGACTTGCCGGCGCCGTTGTCGCCCGCCAGGGACGTCACCTTGCCCGGGGGCACGTCGACGTCGACCTTGCTCAGGGCCTGCACGGGCCCGAAGGACTTGCTCAGCCCCCGCAGGGACAGGAGCGCCGGGACGTCGTTGCCGCCGTCCGGCGAGGGACCCCCCTCGTCACTCACTGCGTCGCCTCCTGGTGACCGGTCTGCCCCTCCCGCCGAGGCGGGAGGGGCAGACCTGCCGTGGACAACGTGATGATCGTAGGCGCGTGCGCCCGGGAGGACCGGGGTCCCCCCTCCCGTTACGGGGTGATCCCGGCCATGCTGCAGTCGGTGGCGTAGGCCCCGGCGCACAGCTGCGAGGTCGGCACGAAGGCGTCCTTGACGATGGTGTCCTTCATGTTGGCCGTCGTCACCCACTCCGGGGTCATGAGCACCGAGGGGACGGCCACGTTGGCGGTGGTGTCCTGGGTGGTGCCGTTGACCAGGGCCGAGGGGGGCGTGAGGTTGTCACGCAGGTACAGGGCCAGCGCCGCAGCCGCACCCGCCTCGAGGTAGATGGGCTTGTAGACGGTGCCGCACTGGTAGCCCGCCAGGACGTTGTCCAGGCCGGTCAGCGTGGCGTCCTGCCCCGTGGTGGGGAAGGTCTTGGGCTTCACGTGCAGGCTCTGGAGGTAGGTGATGATCGGCGCACCCGTCTCGTCGTTGGGGATGACGGCCCCGTTGATGTTGGGGTGGGCCGTGTAGGCCTGCTGGAACTCGGTCTCCGCCGTGGGCGGGTCCCAGGTGTCGGCCGTGTTCACCACGTCCTTGTAGGTGCCCTTGGAGAAGTAGGACTGGAGCACCGACATGTAGCCCTGGGCGAACAGCGTGGCGTTGTTGTCGGTGGCGGCGCCGTGCATGACCACCAGCTGGGGGTTCTTCACGTTCCAGTCGCTGATGCAGCTGACCATGCCCTGGCCGATGAGCTTGCCGACCTGGACGTTGTCGAAGCTCACGTAGTAGTCGCGGCTCCCGCCCAGGGTGAGGCGGTCGTAGTCGATGACGGCCACGCCGTGGGACTTGGCGTAGCTCTCGATGGAGGTCCCCACGCCGGAGTCGAGCGGGTCAACCAGCAGGACCGTGGCCCCGTTGGTGATGTCCGTCTGGGCGTCGGTCAGCTGGGTGGCGTCGCTCCCCAGGGCGTTCTGGACGATGTAGTCCGACGAGGGGAGCCCCGCCGCCTGGAAGGCCTTGATGAGGTCGGGCTGGTCGAACTCGGTGTAGCGGGTGGAGCTCACCGTGTCGGGCAGGATGGCGGCGACCTTGCCCTTGCCCGCCGCGGCCAGTGCCTTGAACTTGCTCATGACCGAGAAGTCGCTCGTGAACGACGTGACCGAGATCCCTGTCGGTGCCACCGACGGCTTGGTCGTCGTCGTCGACGCGCTCGGTGAACTGCTGCAGGCCGCCGCGATCATCCCCACCGTGAGGAGCAGCGACAGCACTGCCAATCGACCCAACCTACGTGACGGCATCACGCCTCCTGTATGTCCCCGGATTTTTGGTACCCCGGCTCCCCGTATTTGCGGTGCGCAACCTGTCCGTAGCATGGACAAGCCGCACCCCACACCCCAGCATGTGCGGAGACCGGAGCGGTCGGCAGGGTCCAAAGTCCCCCTTCGACCAGGTGCGGACTGTACTGCCGTCACCTCGCCCATGGGTGTACCCCCTTGCCACCGGGGAGCAACGTAGTCCGTGTGTTGTCACACGTCTGCAACGTGCACGGGGTCACAAGCGGCCCCGCCAGGCACGGCCATGCCGCCCCGGCTCACCACACCAGGCGGGCCCGCACCGGGTAGTGGTCGGAACGTCCCTCGTGCACGACCTCACCGTCGGCGGCGCCGACGGCCCCGGTGACGAGGACGTGGTCGGCCTGGGCGAAGGGCCGGCGGGCCCAGCTGGGCCAGGTGCACCCCCGCACGGCGCGCCGCCACCCCGGGAGGAGGGCCACCAGGGGAGGGCCCCACATGTTCATGTCGCCGGTGAAGACCGTGCGTGACGGGGCGTCACCGTGGGCGCTCGGCGCCGTCAGGCGGCGGCGCAGGACGGCCAGGTGGCCGGGCGATCCCTGGGTGATGTGGGCCAGGTGGGTGCCGGCCACGCGCAGGGGGTCGCCCCCGGGGCCGACCGCCACGTCGGCCACGAGGACGCCTCGCCGGGCCGGGTCCGAGGCCAGCTCCGTGAGCTCGACGATCTC
>DATJOV010000021.1:0-2932 GCA_035506735.1 Acidimicrobiales bacterium
CACCGACGCCCCGGCCTCCATCTGCCGCGCCTCCCAGCGCGGCGACGCCCGCGTCCGGTACTTCCGCCAGCCCACCAACATCGGGATCGCCCCCAACCACAACTTCGTGATCGACGTGGCCCGGGGGGAGCTGTTCAAGTCGGCCTCGCACGACGACCTCTACGCCCGCGACCTGCTGGAGCGCTGCGTCGAGGCGCTCGACGCCCACCCCGAGGCCGTGCTGGCCCACTCGTGGTCGGCCCTCATCGACGACACCGGGGCCGTGATCCACCTCGTCGACTACCCCGTGGCCACCTCCTCTCCCCGGGCCCCGGACCGCTTCCGGAGCATGCTCTTCGACGGCTGGGGCGACGACGAGGGCGGTGTGGTGCGCCTGGCCGTGCTGCGCCGGACCGCCCTGCACGGCAGCTACCACTTCGCCGACCGGACCTTCACGGCCGAGCTCGGCCTGCACGGGCCCTTCCACATCATCCCCGAGCGGCTCTACTTCCGGCGCCATCACCAGGGTCAGGCCGGCAAGCGCCACGACGTGCGGGAGCGCTGTGCGCTGCTCGACCCGGTGCGGGGCAACCGCCTGCGCCATCCCGCCCTGCGCCTGTACGGGGAGTACCCGTGGAGCCTGGCCCGGGCCGTGGCCAGCGCCCCTCTCACGCCGGCCGAGCGACGGGAGTGCTACGCCGTGCTGGCCCGGTGGACGGCGACCCGGGCCCTCCCCGTGGCCGTCCGGGTCCTGGCCCGCCGGGGGCTGACCTCGGGGCCCGAGACCATGCAGGGGTCCCCGGCCCTCTCCCTGGAGGGGGTCGTGGCCGGGAGGAAGGGGTGAGCGGGACGGCACCTGGATCCGGGTCCCGGCTCCGGATCGGCATCTTCGGGCGCCTCGGCTCGGGGAACATCGGCAACGACGCCTCGCTCGAGGCCGTGCTCGGGTTCCTGCGCTCCCGGCTCCCCCAGGCCGAGGTCGACGCCCTGTGCTTCGGGCCCCGCCACGTCACCGCCGCCTACGGCATCCCCGCCGTGGGGGTGTCGTGGTACGCCGAGCACGGGAGCGGGGCCTCGGGGGTGGGCGCCGCCCTGGGCAAGGTCGTCGGGAAGGCCGTCGACCTGGTGCGGACGGCGGCCTGGGTGCGGCGCCACGACGCCGTGATCGTCCCCGGCATGGGCGTGCTCGAGACCAGCCTGCCCGTGCGGGCCTCGGAGTTCCCCTACGCCCTGTTCCTGGTGAGCGCCCTGGGCCGGGTGTTCGGGACCAGGGTGGCCCTGGTGTGCGTGGGGGCGGGCGAGGTCCACGCCACCGCCACCCGGTGGCTGCTGCACGGGGCGGCCCGCCTGGCCGCCTACCGCTCCTATCGCGACGACCCCTCGGCCCGGGCCATGCACCGGGCGGGGCGCGCCGGTGACCCGGTCTACTGCGACCTGGCCTTCTCCCTGGCCGCCCCGGCGTGCGAAGCGGGCGACGCCGGGCTGGTGGGGGTGGGCGTGATGGCCTACCGGGGGAGCAACGACGACCGGTCCCACGCCGAGCAGGTCTACGCCGAGTACGTGACGGAGATGGAGCACTTCGTGACCTGGCTCCTCGACCGGGGCCGCCGGGTGCGCCTCGTGGTGGGGGACACCAACGGCTCGGACCAGGAGGTGGTGGCGGCCCTCCTCGAGCGCGTCCGGGCCCAGCGCCCCGGGCTGGAGGAGGGGGCGCTCGCCGCCGTGGCGGTGTCGTCCCTGGCCGACGTGATGGAGGCCCTGCGCCCCGTGGGCACGGTGGTGGCCATCCGCTACCACAACCTGGTGGGGGCGCTCATGGTGGGCAAGCCCACCCTGGCCGTCGGCTATGCCCCCAAGCACGACGCCCTCCTGGCCGAGCTGGGGCTGGCCGGCTTCTGCCTCCCCGTGCGGGCCCTCGGTCCGGGCCGGCTCCAGGCCCGCTTCGAGGAGCTCGAGCGGCGCGCCGGCGAGCTGCGCCCGGTGGTGGCCGATCGCCGGGCCCGGTGCGCCGAGCGCCTCGAGGCCCAGTTCACCGAGCTGGCCGCCGTCCTGGGGGCGGCCCGCCCCGACCCGGCGATGGTGGCCCGGTGACCGGCACGGTGCACCGGACTGACACGGTGCCCCTGACCGACACGGTGCACCTGACCGACACAGTGCCCCTGACCGACACGGTGCCCCTGACCGGCACGGGGTCCGTCGACATCCGGTGCCGGGCGTGCGGGAGCGGGCGGGGGGAGGTCGTCCTCGACCTGGGCCCCCAGCCCGCCTGCGACCGCTTCCCTCCGGTCGGGGACCCCGGTCCCGACCCCGTCCACCCCCTGCGCATGTGGCTGTGCGCCGGGTGCGGGCTGGCCCAGCTGGCCGAGGACGTCACCGTCCCGGAGGAGCCCGCCGGCCTGGAGCCGGCCGCCCTGGTGGCCCAGGCCGAGGCGGCCATGGACGCCGTGGCGGGCGCCGGGCTCCTCCCCGCCGGGTCCAGGGTGCGGGAGGCGGGCAGCCCCCACGGGGGCTCGTGGCTGGGGTCCCTGGCCGGGCGCGGCCTGGTGCCGGTGGGGGAGGACGGCCCCGCCGACGTGGTGGTGGACTGCTTCGGGCTCATGCACGACCCCGACCAGTGCGGCGCCCTGGCCCGGCGGGTGGGGGGGATCGCACCCGGAGGGGTCCTGCTGGTGCAGTTCCACTCCATCGAGGCCATCGTGCGCCAGGGCCAGTGGAACGCCCTGCGCCACGGCCACTACGCCTATTACTCCGCCACCGCCCTGGAGGCCATGCTCGGCCGGGTGGGCTGGAGGGCGCGCGCCGCATGGCGCTTCGACCTCTACGGCGGCACCGTGCTCCTCGCCGCCCGGCGCGCCGGCCAGGGCGGGCCCGAGGACGGCGCCGGGGGCCCGGCGTCGGTGCGGGAGCTGGTGCGGGGCGAGGCGGCGGCCGGGGTGCGGGACCCCGCCGTCGT
>DATJOV010000022.1:0-11017 GCA_035506735.1 Acidimicrobiales bacterium
TCCCCCACCGCCACCTCGAGGCTCCCTCCCCCCAGGTCCATGCCGAGGGTGGGCCCGGCCCCGGCCCACACGCCGGCCCGCTGGCCCACGAAGCACAGCCGGGCCTCCTCCTCGCCGTCGAGGACGCGCACCTTGGTGCCCACCACCCGCTCCAGGCGCTCGACGGCCTCGTCGCTGTTGGCGGCGTCACGCAGGGCGGCGGTGGCCACGGCCACGACCACCTCGGCCCGGGACTCGTTGAGCCCGCTGCGCAGCCGCTTGGCCGCCGCCACCGCTGCCGCCAACCGGTCCCGCGGGATGGCCCCCCGGGCTCCCACGCTCAGCCCCAGGTTGAGCAGGGCCCGCCGGTGCAGCACCGGGGTGAGCGTGGGTCCGGGCCCGGCCTCGCACACCAGGAGATGGAAGGAGCTGCTCCCGAGGTCCCACACCGCGGCGCGCACCGGCACGGCGCAGAAACGTAGCGCCCGGGCCCGACCCGCCCTCAGTAGGGCCAGTGCCAGGAGGCGATGTGCGGGGGGTCCTCCCCGTGCTCCCGGGTGTAGCGGCGCGCCTCGAGGCGGGCGTCGACCATCTGCTGGCGGAGCCCGGCGGTGCGCTCCTCCAATCCCGGCACCCGGTCCAGGACGTCGATGACGAGGTGGAAGCGGTCGAGGTCGTTGAGCATGACCATGTCGAAGGGGGTGGTGGTCGTCCCCCGCTCCTTGTAGCCCCGGACGTGGATGTTGTCGTGGTTGGTCCGGCGGTAGGTGAGGCGGTGGATGAGCCACGGATAGCCGTGGAAGGCGAAGACCACGGGGCGGTCGGCGGTGAACATGGTGTCGAACTCCCGGTCGGTCATGCCGTGGGGATGCTCGGCCTCGGGCTGGAGGCGCATGAGGTCCACCACGTTGACCACCCGGACCCTGAGCTCGGGGAGGTGCTGGCGCAACAGGTCCACGGCGGCCATGGTCTCGATGGTGGGGACGTCCCCGCAGCAGGCCAGCACCACGTCGGGGACCGATCCGGCGTCGTTGGAGGCGAATTCCCACACCCCCGCACCCCGGGTGCAGTGGACCATGGCCCCGTCGGGGGTGAGCCAGTCCGGCTCGTCGTTCTTGCCCGCCACGATGACGTTCACGTAGTCGCGGCTGCGCAGGCAGTGGTCGGCCACCGACAGCAGGCAGTTGGTGTCGGGGGGCAGGTACACCCTGATCACCGAGGCCTGCTTGTTCACCACCAGGTCCAGGAACCCGGGGTCCTGGTGCGAGAACCCGTTGTGGTCCTGGCGCCACACGTGGCTCGAGAGCAGGTAGTTGAGGGAGGGGACCGAGCGCCGCCACGGGATGTCCCCGCACGCCTCGAGCCACTTGGCGTGCTGGTTGAACATGGCGTCCACGATGTGGATGAAGGCCTCGTAGCAGTTGAAGAGCCCGTGGCGGCCGGTGAGGAGGTAGCCCTCGAGCCAGCCCTGGCACAGGTGCTCGGACAGCACCTCGAGGACCCGCCCGTCGGGGGCCAGGTGGTCGTCGCCGTCCAGCCTGCCCGCCATCCAGGCCCGGTCGGTGACCTCGAAGACGGCCTGGAGGCGGTTGGAGGCCGTCTCGTCCGGTCCGAAGAGCCGGAAGGTGGTGGGATTGGCCCTGATCACGTCGCGGAGGAAGGTGCCGAGGACGCGGGTGGGCTCGTGCACCGACGCACCGGCCCGGGCCACGGCCACGGCGTAGTCGGACCATTCCGGCAGCTCGAGGTCGACGGTGAGGGCCCCGCCGTTGGCGTGGGGGGTGGCGCTCATGCGCCGCTCCCCCGCCGGGGCGAAGTCCGCCACGTCGGCCACGGGGCGCCCTGCCTCGTCGAAGAGCTCCTCGGGGCGGTAGCTGCGCATCCAGGCCTCGAGCTGGTGCCGGTGGGCCTCGTTGGTGCGCACCTCGGCCAGGGGCACCTGGTGGGCACGGAACGTCCCCTCGACCTGGACCCCGTCCACCACGGCCGGGCCCGTCCAGCCCTTGGGCGTGCGCAGGATCACCATGGGCCAGGCCGGACGGCCTCGCACCCCCTCCACCCGGGCCTCGTGGTGGATGCGGGCGATGTCGTCGAACACCTCGTCCAGGGCGGCCGCCATGCGGCGGTGGACGGCCATGGGGTCCTCGCCCCCGAAGCCGCCCTCGACCACCACGGGGCGGTAGCCGTACCCGGTGAAGAGGGCCAGGAGCTCGTCGTCGGGGATGCGGGCCAGGATCGTGGGGTTGGCGATCTTGTACCCGTTCAGGTGCAGCACGGGCAGCACCACCCCGTCGCGCACGGGGTCGAGGAACTTGTTGCCGTGCCAGGAGGTGGCGAGGGGCCCGGTCTCGGCCTCGCCGTCCCCCACCACGCACGCCACCACCAGGTCGGGATTGTCGAAGGCGGCCCCGTAGGCGTGCGCCAGGCAGTAGCCGAGCTCGCCCCCCTCGTTGATCGACCCCGGGGTCTCGGGGGAGGCGTGGCTCGGCACGCCCCCCGGGAAGGAGAACTGGCGGAAGAGCCGGGCCATGCCCGTGGCGTCCTCGGACACACGCGAGTACAGCTCGCTGTAGGTCCCCTCGAGCCAGGCGTTGGCCACCATGGCCGGGCCGCCGTGCCCGGGCCCGCACACGTAGAGCACCCGGGCGTCACGCCTGGTGATGATCCGGTTGAGATGGGCCCAGACGAAGTTCAGGCCCGGGCTCGTCCCCCAGTGCCCGAGCAGCCGGACCTTCACGTCCTCGGGCTCGAGGGCCCGCCGGAGGAGGGGGTTGTCGAGGAGGTAGATCTGGCCCACCGAGAGGTAGTTGGCGGCGCGCCAGTAGGCGTCGAGCACCGCCAGCTCCTGGTCGGGGCTGGGGGCGCCTGACTCGGTGGCCTCGTGCATGGCCGGTCCCTCCTTGGCATGGTGGGGGCGTGCGGGTGCTGGTGGTGAACGCCGGATCGAGCAGCGTGAAGGCCAGCGTCCTCGACGCCGACGATACGTTGCTGGTGCAGCGGGACCGGGCCGTCGATCCGGAGGGGTCCTTCCCGGGGCTGCTCGACGCGGTCCTCGACGAGATCTTCGCCGCCGTCCCCGTCCTCGACGCCGCCGGTCACCGCGTCGTCCACGGCGGCGCCGACCACCGCACCCCCCTGGTGCTCGAGGGCGGCGCCGAGGCCGCCCTGGCCGGCCTGGCGGAGCTGGCCCCGCTCCACAACCCCCCGGCCCTTGCCGCCATCGCCCGGCTGCGCACCCGGCGGCCCGATCTGGTCCAGGTGGCGTGCTTCGACACCGCCTTCCACGCCACCCTGCCCGCCGCCGCCGCCACCTTCGCCGTGCCGGCCGAGTGGCGGGCCCTCGGGGTGCGCCGGTTCGGGTTCCACGGCCTGAGCCACGCCTGGGCCAGCCGCCGGGCCGCCGAGCTCCTCGGGCGGCCCGTGGCGTCGCTGCGCCTGGTCACCGCCCACCTGGGGGCCGGGGCCTCCCTGGCCGCGGTGGAGGGGGGCCGCTCGGTCGACACCACCATGGGCTTCACGCCCCTCGACGGCCTGGTCATGGCCACCCGATCGGGGACGGTCGACCCCGGGGCCGTCCTGTGGCTGCAGCGCCGCCTCGGCCTGGGCCCCGCCGAGGTCGAGGACGCCCTGACCCGGCGCTCTGGGCTCCTGGGGCTGACCGGCACCACCGGTGACCTGCGGCGGGTGCTGGCCGACGCCGCCGGCGGGGACCCCGACGCCGGCCTGGCCGTCGACGTCTATCTCCACCGCCTGCGCGGCGCCGTCGCCGCCATGGCCGCCGCCACCGGAGGCACCGACGCGCTCGTGTTCACCGGGGGGGCGGGCGAGCACTCCGCCTGGCTGCGCCAGGCCACCTGCGACGGCCTCGGCTTCCTGGGCCTCGAGCTGGACCCGGTGCGCAACGAGGGCGCCGGGGGGGACGGGCCCGACGCCGTGGTCTCCCCGCCCCACGCCGGGGCCGCCGTGGTGGTGGTCCACGCCCGCGAGGATCTCGAGATCGCCCGCCAGGTCCGCACCGCCCTGGGCGCGCCCTGAGCGACACCGCCGGGCGGCCCCGGTGGTCAGCGGGAGGCCGAGGCGCGACCATGGCCCGTGCGCGCGTGGGAGGTGGCGGACCCGGGACCGATCTCCGGCCGGCCCCTGCGGCTGGTGGAGCGGGACCCGCCCCGACCGGGCCCGGGGCAGGTGCGGGTGGCGGTGCGGGCCTGCGGGGTGTGCCGCACCGACCTGCACGTGGCCGAGGGCGACCTGCCCGTGCACCGGCCGAGCGTCGTCCCCGGCCACGAGGTGGTGGGGGTGGTGGACGCCCTCGGCCCCGGCGCGTCGCGCTTCTCCCCCGGGGACCGGGTGGGCATCGCCTGGCTGGCGAGCACGTGCGGCCGGTGCCGCTTCTGCCGGCGCGGCGACGAGAACCTGTGTCCCGAGGCCACCTTCACGGGATGGGACCACGACGGCGGGTACGCCGAGGCGGCCGTGGTGGACGAGGCCTACGCCTACCGCCTGCCCGAGGGGCTGGCGGACGAGCAGGCCGCTCCCCTGCTGTGCGCCGGGATCATCGGCTACCGGGCCCTGCGCCGGGCCGAGCTCCCCCCCGGTGGCCGCCTGGGCATCTACGGCTTCGGGGGTTCGGCCCATCTCACCGCCCAGGTGGCCCTGGCCCAGGGGGCCGAGGTCCACGTCCTCACCCGCTCCCAGTCCGCCCGGGACCTGGCCACGGCCCTGGGAGCGGCCTCGGTGGGCCCGGCCCGGGCCGCCCCCCCGGTCCCCCTGGACGCCGCCATCGTCTTCGCCCCGGCCGGCGACATCGTCCCGGGCGCACTGGCGGCACTGGACCGCGGCGGGATCCTGGTCGTGGCCGGGATCCACCTGAGCGACATTCCGGCGCTCCGATACGAAGACCATCTTTTCTACGAGCGAAGGATCCGCAGCGTCACCGCCAACACCCGACGCGACGGCGAGGAGTTCCTGCGCCTGGCCACCCGCCTGGGGGTGGCGGCCACCACCGCCGTCTACCCCCTCGAGCGCGCCGACACCGCACTCGCCGACCTGGCCGGGGACCGGCTCACCGGCGCCGCCGTCCTCGCCGTGGCCACGAGCTGAGCGCCGCCGCCCCGGTGCCGGGGGCGGCGGGGAGAGGTCGGCGCCCCGGGGGGTGGCGCGGCGGGGCCGGGCTCAGGGCGCCCCGCCCCCCTGCTGCGCCTCCACCGCCCGCCGCACCAGGGCCCGGAGGATGTCGGCCGTGAGCCGGCCCACCTCGGCTGGATCGCAGTCGAAGTCGATCATGAGGGCCTGGGTGGCGAAGGCCGAGAGGTTGAGGGCGAAGGCCGACACCAGGGTGTCGGGGGGGTCGCCCCGGCCCCCGGCCTTGTGCCAGGCCAGGGTGGCGAGGAAGGACACCCCCACCCGGCGGTACTCCCGTCGCAGGTCGGCCACGTCGGACAGGGCCGGGGTGGCCGTGCTGTTGGGACCGTGGATGTCCCAGAAGGCCTCCCCGAAGACCTCGGCGATCCGGGTGTGGACGGTCACGGCCAGGTCGTCGAGCCAGGTGTCGAGGTCGGCCACCTCGGTGGGCAGGGCCTCGAGCCACACCGAGAGGTCGTCGCCCGGCTTGGGCAGCTCGACCGTCCGGCCCTGGCCGACGACGTCGAACATGTCCTTGACGGTGGCCGCCACCAGCCGGTCGTGGCTCACGTAGTGGCGGAAGATGGTGCGGGGGCTCACCCCCGACACGGTGGCGATCTCCTCCACCGTGGCGTCGAAGCCTCGACGGGCGAGCACCACCATGGCCGCCTTGCGGATGCGGGCCCTGGTGAGCTGCTGCTGCTCCTCGGCCAGCGTGGGCGGGCGCTCCCCGGCGGCACCGTCCTCGCTTCCCGTCCGGTCGTCCCCGGCGCCAGGCGCGGGCACGTTCACGCCCCGATGCCACGGGGCCGGCTCCGCCCTCCGTGGCGGGTCGCTTCGTTCCCCCTCCCACTATCGAACAACATGGTTGCGAGGAGCGGTGCCGCGCGCCGATACCCAGCGATCGTCATTTGGAAGTCGATGGAGCGCCCACGGTTCAGACGATCTCCTGCGGCCGGACTGGCCAAAACGGTACCGCAGGGAGCGTGACCGTCGCCACGACACCGCCCCCCCACCCGGCGCGGCCCGAGGACCCTGACGCCCGTGTCAGCGTCGTCCGGGGGCGGCGGGGGCACGACGGCCCCCGTACGCTGGGCCCATGACCTTCGACGACGACTACGAGCCGAGTCAGTGGGACTGGGTCCGAGAGCAGGTCGAGACCTACGAGCGCAGCGGCGGGACGCAGGGCACGACCCTCATGGACACCGGGCTCCCCGTGGTGGTGCTCACCATGCGGGGCCATCGCACCGGCAAGGTGCGCAAGGCGCCGGTGATGCGCGTCGAGCACGACGGCCGCTACGCCATCGTGGCCTCCAAGGGTGGTGACCCCGCCAACCCGGGCTGGTACTACAACCTCGTCGCCGACCCCGGCCGCGTCCAGCTCCAGGACGGCCCGACCGTCCTCGACGTGGCGGTGCGGGAGCTCGAGGGGGCCGAGCGCGACGAGTGGTGGCAACGGGCGGTGGCGGCCTATCCGCCCTACGCCGAGTACCAGGCCGCCACCACTCGGCGCATCCCCGTCCTGTTGGCCACGGCCAGGAGCTGACCGGTCCGCTACGGTCCCCCCGTGACCGACGGCCAGCACGACCTGCGCGACCGGCTCGAGATCCACGACGTCCTCGTCCGCTACGCCACGGCCATCGACACCCGCCGCTGGGACGAGCTCGACGGTGTCTTCACCCCCGACGCCGTCCTCGACTACCGCTCGGCCGGAGGGATCCGCGGCTCCTTCGGGGAGGTGCGGGCCTGGCTGTCCGAGGTCCTCGGCTTCTTCCGCTGGACCCAGCACCTGGTGGGCAACCAGGCCGTCGATCTCGACGCCGCCGCCGGGACGGCCCGGGCCCGGTCGATGTTCCACAACCCCAACGGGGCCGAGGTGGGGGGAGAGAACTGGCTCTTCGTGGTGGGCGGCTTCTACCACGACCGGCTGCGCCGGACCCCGGAGGGGTGGCGGATCGTCCACCGGGTGGAGGAGACGACGTGGTGGGAGCATCCCTTCCCGGGCCTCCCCGCCGTGCCCTATCCCGTGCCCGACGACGCCTTCTCCTGACCCCGGTCAGGGATTGACGGTGAACCCGCCGTTCACGGCGATGGTCTGGCCCGTGATCCACGAGGCGAGGGGGCTGGCGAGCAACGTGACCATGCTGGCCACGTCCTCGGGACGGCCGAAGCGCCGCACGATGTAGTGCTCGAGCTGGCGCCGGAGCCGCTCGCCCCGTTCCGTCGCCTCGGCCGCGGCGTCACCGAGGCCCATGGTGTCGACCGTGCCCAGGGCCACGCAGTTGGCGGTGATCCCGTGGCGCCCCACGTCGCGCGCCAGTGCCCGCATGAACCCGGCGGCACCCGCCTTGGCGGCCGAGTACGCCGCCATCTTGGCCGTCCCCCACCGCCCCGCCTCCGACACGATGGTGATGACCCGACCCTCGGACCGCTCGATCATGGCGGGGAGCACGGCGTGGGTGCAGTGCAGGACCCCGAAGAGATTGACCGAGAAGTAGCGGTCCCAGTCGGCCGGGGTGGAGTCGGCGAACGAGGCGAAGTGGTACTCGTCGCCCGGACCGGCGTTCCCGGCGTTGTTGACGAGGATGCCGATCGGGCCGTGTGCCGACACCGCCCCGTGCACGGCCTCGTAGTCGGCCACGTCGAAGGCCAGCGCCTCGGCCGTCCCCCCGGCGGCCCGGATCTCGGTCGCCACCGCCTCGGCCCGCTCGCCGAAGTAGTCGTTGACCACGACCCGGGCGCCGGCCGCCGCCAACGACAGGGCGACGGCGCGGCCGATCCCCCGTCCGGCCCCGGTGACGAGCGCCGGGGCGCCCTCGAGCTCGATCGTGAACGGCATCGTTCCTCCCTGGGGACGACGGGGCCGATCCGGGCCGGCTTCAGCAGGCGCGGGCCCGGCCCGTGGCCCTGGCCCCCGGTCCCGGCTCGGCCAGCTCCTCCAGCGGTACGCCCAGGGCCCCGGCCAGGGCGACCACGGTGAAGAAGGCCGGGGTGGGAATCCTCCCCGTCTCGATCTTGCGCAGCGTCTCCACCGAGATGCCGGCGGCCTCCGCCACCGCCCCCAGGCTGGTGGACCCACGCGCCGCCCGCAACGCCGCGCCCAGGCGCCGCCCTCGGTCGAGCTCGTCGGGGGTGAGGGGGAGCCGGACCATGGTCGAATACTAATACCGGTATGATCATTCGACCAGGGAGGCCGTCGGGGAGGGCCCGTGATCGAGCGCAAGACGCCGGGGGAGATCGCCGTGATGCGGGAGGCCGGGCTCGTGGTGGCCGAGGCCCTGGCCGCCGTCCGGGCTGCGGCGGTGGTGGGGACCACCCTGGCCGAGCTCGACGCCGTGGCGGCGGCGGTCATGGCCCGGGCCGGGGCCACCCCGGCCTTCCTCCACTACCGGCCGTCGTGGGCCCCGACACCGTTCCCGGGCGTGATCTGCACCAGCGTCAACGACGCCGTGGTGCACGGGATCCCGGACGGGAGGCGGCTCGCCGACGGGGACCTGCTCAGCATCGACTGCGGCGCCTTCGTCCGGGGGTGGTGCGCCGACGCCGCCGTGAGCATCGTGGTGGGGACCCCCACCGACCGGGACCGGGCCCTGATCGAGGCCACCGAGGCGGCCCTGCGGCGGGGCATCGAGGCCGTCGTGGCCAGCAACCGGCTCGGCGACGTCGCCGACGCCATCGGGGCCGGGGCCCGGCGGGCCGGCTACGGCCTCCTCGCCGACCACGGCGGCCACGGCATCGGCCGGGCCATGCACGAGGCCCCCTTCGTCCCCAACGAAGGTCGGCCGGGGCGGGGCCACCCCCTGCGCCCCGGCCTGGTGCTGGCCCTGGAGCCCATGCTCATCGCCGACGGCTCCGACGCCTACCGCACCGATCCCGACGGCTGGACGGTCCGCACCGCCGGGGGGAGCCGGGCCGCCCACAGCGAGCACACCGTGGCCGTCACCGACGAGGGACCCCTGGTCCTGACCGCACCCTGAGCCTCCCTCCCGACGCCTGGACCCGCTCGGCGCGCCGCCCGCCCTAGCGGTCGAGGCGCTCCTCCAGGCGCACCCGCACCTCGTCCCCGGCCTCCTTGCCGATGGCGCTGCGCACGTCCGCCCTGATCGGCAGCTTGTGGGTGCCGTCACCCATGGCCATGAACGAGCTCCGGAAAGGATGGCCGTCGACGGTGCCCCGCACCTTCACCAGTCCCCTCGTCCCGAAGAAGGTGGCCGAACCGGGCATGGTGACGTAGGTCCAGCCCCCCTTGGCGGAGCTCTTCTCCAGCCTGGCCGTGAAGCTCTTCCGCAACGCGCTCATGGCTCCTCGCCTCCGTCCCCGAGGGTAGGGCGGCCCGGCGTCACCCGTCGACGGCCCGCCCCCTCCCCGACGCCGGCGAGGGCACCGGAGCGGCGGGGTGGCCGGGACGGCGACGGCCCGGCACAATCGCGCCGTGGAGGCACCGGCCGGGACACCGGGGTGGGCGAGGGTCGTCACCGCCGCCGAGGAGCCCGAGCTGTGGGCCTCGGTCGCGGCCGAGAAGCGCTTCCGCTCCCTGTGGCCCGAGTACAACCATCACGGCACCCACAGCGCCAGCTACTTCGGCGCCCTCGTCCCCCACCATGCCGAGGTCCAGGTCCTCGTCGTCGACGACCGCGCCGATGCCGTGGTGGCCCGGGGCCGGACCATCCCCTTCCGCTGGGACGGGACACTCGGGGACCTGCCGCACGGCATCGACGAGGTCGGGCGCCGGGCCCTCGACGACGCCGGCCCCCCCACCGCCCTGTCCGCCCTGGCCGCCGAGGTCCTCGCCCCCTATCAGGGCCAGGGTCTGAGCAGCGTGGTGATCCAGGCCATGGCGGCGGTGGGCCGGCGTCGGGGCCTGCGTCCGCTCGTCGCTCCGGTCCGGCCCAGCGCCAAGGACCGCTACCCGCTCATCCCCGTCGACCGCTATGCCCGGTGGCGACGGGCGGACGGGCTTCCCTTCGACCCCTGGATCCGGGTCCACGCCCGCCTGGGAGGGACCGTTCTCCGGGCCGAGCCCCGGTCGATGGAGATCACGGGGCCGGCCGGGCACTGGGAGGAGTGGGTGGGCATGCCGTTCCCCGAGGACGGCACCTATGTCTTCCCGGGCGGCCTCGCCCCCCTGGCCGTGCACGGCGGTGTCGGCGCCTACTGGGAACCGAACGTCTGGATCCGCCACGACTGGTGACGGGAGCCGGACGTCCCTGCGCTCAGCTGTCACCCGTGGCGGGCGAACCGGAGTTCCCGGTGGCGGCCGTGGTGCCGCCGCCTCCCGGGGTCCCGGCGGCGGGCGGCGGGGTGGAGCCGAGCGGCTCCGTCGTCGTCCCCGAGGCCGAGACGACCTGGGCCGAGGTGGCGTCGCTCGCCCCGGGCCACCACGCCAGGAGCCAGCCGTTCCCGACCGTGCCCTCGACGCGCTGGCCGTCGGCGAGACCGAGGGTGACCCCGCCCACGCCGGGCTGGACCGCTCCTACGGCCACGGAGTACGCCCCCTGCGCCGGCGAGGTCAGGTGGGTGACGCTCAGGCTGACGATGCCCGCCCCGGCTCCCGGGACCAGGTGCCGGGTCGAGTTGGTGCTGATGCCGCCCCCGGGCGAGGCGGCGCCTGTCACGCCCCCGCCCCGGCCGACGACGACGCCGGCCACGGACTCGGTGCGCCCCGAAGACCCGACGGCGCTGTTCACCGAGACGAGGGTCATGGACGAGCTCGACAGGCAGGTGGCGGTGCGACCGCCGCTCTCGAAGACGACCAGGGTGAAGGGACCCCGCACGTCGGTCGCCACCTCGAGCCACGCCCCCGTGCTCGCCGGGGCGGCCCCCGGAGGGGCCGAGGGCGTCCGGGCCAGCTGCGCCCGGCAGGTGGCGGCGGCGCTCGAGGTCTCCCCGGCCGCGGCGGCGGTGGGCGGGGGGCTCC
>DATJOV010000023.1:0-2309 GCA_035506735.1 Acidimicrobiales bacterium
ACGAGTTCTCGGCCTGGATCGCCAGCCACGACGTGGCCTTCACCGACATCTTCGCCTTCAACGACACGGCCGGGGGCCAGGACAACGACATCACCGACGGCAACTTCCCGAACGCCCTGGCGGCGTTCAGGACCGACTTCGGGTAGCCGGTCCCTCAGCCCGGCTCCAGGGGCGGTGCCGGCACGGCGATGGAGGGGGCCTCGGTGCCCCCGTCGATCTCGAAGACCTTGCCCGTCACCCAGGAGCTGGCGTCGGACACGAGGTACAGGACGGCGCAGGCGATGTCCTCGGGCTCGCCCGGACGGCCCATGGGCGTGCCGGCCAGGAACTGCCGGCGCAGCCCGTCGTCGGTGAGGACCACGTCGAGGGAGCGGGTGGCGACCCCGCCCACGTCGATGGCGTTGACCCGCACCCGGGGGGCGAGCTCGGGAGCCATGTTGCGGGTCAGGCGGTCGAGGGCGGCCTTCACGGCCCCGTAGGCGGTGAAGCTCGTCTGGGTCATGCTGGCCGAGCGCGACGAGATGTTCACCACCGCCCCCGACCCGGCCGTGTCGACCATGGCCCGCGCCGCCAGCTTCGTCAGGGTGAAGGGCGCCGTGACGTTGAAGTGGAAGGCGGTCTCGAGGAAGCGGGCGCTCGTGGCCATGGCCGCCCGGGGCATGGCCCCGCCGGCGTTGTTCACGGCGATGTCGAGACGGCCGAACTCGCCCACCGCCGTCTCCACCAGCCGCTCCAGCTGGTCGAGGTCCATGACGTCGGTGGGGACGGCCAGGGCCCGGCGCCCCAGGGCCCGCACCCGGCCCCCCACCTCGTCGAGATCGGACCCGGTGCGGGCCGCCAGCACGACGTCGGCCCCGGCCTCGGCCAGGCCGATGGCCACCCCCCGCCCGATCCCGAGCCCGGCCCCGGTGACGACGGCCACCCGGCCGTCGAGGCGGAAGCGCTCCAGGATCACGGCCGCATCCGGCCCAGCCCGGGTGCGGCCCGCCCCGCCACCAGGGGCAGGTCCAGGTAGCTGCGCAGCCCGGGCGCGGCGGCGCATACGTAGGGGACGGCGTTCACGCAGTGCATGGCCGTGGCCACCACCCCGGGGTTGCGCTCCAGTCCGCCCTCGACGGTGTGGGGGTGGAGCTTCTCGAAGGTGAGGAGGCAGTCGGGGTCCCCCGTCACCTCCACCTCGAAGTGCGGGCCCCGGGGCCCGAAGCTCCAGGGGGGATCCAGGTGCTCCTCGCCCATGAGCCAGTTCACGGCGGCGGTGATGACGGGCCGGCCCTGCACCGTGGCTTCCCACCGGAACCGCTGGGCCGCCACCAGGCCGGGGGCGATGGGGCCGATGGGGGAGGCGATGGGGGCGGTGGCCACCGCCATGTCGTGGGTGGTGCGCAGCTCGGCGTCGACGGCGAAGCCGAGCTCGTCCGCCACCATGTGCACGGACTGGCGGAAGCCGGCCCCCAGGGCCTCGGCCATGATGCTGGTGCGCGACTCCTCGGGGGTCTTGCCGAAGAGCATCCAGTCCCGGATGACGTCGGGGGCGCCGTAGGTGCGGATGTCGGAGAACTCCTCGGCCCGCACGTGGGTGATGGCGCCCGAGAGGGCCGAGATCATGAGGGGGAAGCGCTCGGTGATGCCCCCGGGGTGGATGCCGGTCCCGTGCAGGGTGACCCCGGCCTCCCGGCAGATGGCGTCGAAGCGGGCCCGCTCGTCGGGGGGCGGGTAGAACCAGCCCAGGGGGGTGACCACGTTCTTGCCCGAGCGCAGGAGCCGGGCGAGCACCTCGGCGTCGGCGAAGATGGGGCTGTAGAGGACGCAGTCGGCCTCCAGCGCCAGCAGGGCCTCCACGTCGCCGGTGGCGGCCAGGCCGAGGGGGGCCGAGCCCAGGATGGTCCCCACGTCCATGCCGTCCTTGGCGTCGGTGTGGACCCAGCACCCCACCAGCTCGAGGTCGGGGTGGCGCAGGACGCCCTCGATGGCGGCCCGGCCCACGTTGCCCGTCGCCCACTGCACCACCCGGTACGCCACGTCCGCACCCCTCGCCGTCGCCGGGCCGACCCTACCGGGCGGCTCCGGCCCGGGCCACGTAGTGTGACCGCCGGGCCGGGGACCGAACGACGGGGGGACGATGGACGGCGCGCTGCACGCCGACTGGGGGCTGCGACCGGTGTCGGCGGCCCTGGCCGAGCGGTACGTGGCCGAGGGCTGGTGGGGCGACGCCACCGTGGGCGGGATCCTGGCCGGGGCCATCGATGCCCGTCCCGAGCTGACCTTCCGCATCCGCTCCGCCGTGCGGCCGTGGCAGGGGACGGTGGGCG
>DATJOV010000024.1:0-3638 GCA_035506735.1 Acidimicrobiales bacterium
GGGGCTGGTGGGTGGCGAAGGCCCGCAGCCACCCCGGCATGGACTGGGCCCGCACGAAGGCGGGCGAGGCGAAGATGAGGGGGAAGAGGATGGGGAAGGCGATGACCTGGGCCGTCTCGCTGTTGGAGGCGACGAGGCCCACGAAGGCGAAGCCCCACAGCAGGGCGTAGGACAGGGCCAGGACGAGGAGGGCGCCAGCCACGAAGGGCAGGGCCCCGTTGGGGAAGTCGAAGCCCACCAGGGCCCCCACCGCCGTCATGAGCAGCACCACGAAGACGTTGCGGGCCAGGTCGGCCGTGGTGCGCCCGGCCAGCACGGCGGAGCGGGCCATGGGCAGGGCCCGGAATCGCTCGATGAGGCCCTTGTGGAGGTCCTCGGACAACCCCACGGCCGAGCCGATGCCCCCGAAGGCCACGCTCTGGACGAAGATCCCGGCCATCAGGTAGTCGATGTAGCTGAGGTGGGGCCCGGCGTTGATGGCACCCCCGAAGACGTAGCGAAACAGCAGCACGAACATGATGGGCTGCAGCGTCGAGAAGAACAGGGCCTCGGGGGTGCGGCGCAGGGCGATGAGGTTGCGCTTGGTCACCGTCAGGGTGTCGACGACGGCCCAGCGCAGGCGGCCCAGGCCGGCCGGCAGGGGTGGGCGGACGGCGGCCGGGACCGCCCCGGGGACGGTGGTGGTGGTGACGCTCATCACGCTCCTCGCTCGTCGGGCTCGTCGTCGCCGTCGGTGTGGCGGCCGGTGAGCACCAGGAAGACGTCGTCCAGGCTGGGCTCGCGCAGCCGGAAGGTCGTGGGCACCAGGCCGTGCTGGTCCAGCAGACGCAGGGCCTCCATGGCCACCTTGGCCCCGTCGTCCACGGGGAGCTCGACCATGGTGCCGCGCCGGGACGGGGTCTTGGTGGTGAGGGGCCCGAACAGCTCCACCACCCGGGCCGCCCCCGCCTCGTCGTGCAGGCCCACGTCGAGCACGGTGGCCCCCAGGTCGGCCTTGAGCTGCGCCGGGGTCCCCTCGGCGATGACGTGGCCGTGGTCCACCACCGCCACCCGCCGGGCCAGGCGGTCGGCCTCCTCCAGGTACTGGGTGGTGAGGAGCACCGTGGTGCCCTCCCGCACCAGCGTCTCGATCAGGGCCCACAGGTCCATGCGGCTCTGGGGGTCGAGACCGGTGGTGGGCTCGTCCAGGAACAGGACCGGGGGCCGGGCCACCAGGGCGGCGGCCACGTCCAGGCGACGGCGCATGCCCCCCGAGTAGGTCTTGAGGGGACGGTCGGCGGCGTGCTCGAGGTCGAAGCGGTCCAGGAGCTCGTCGGTCCGGGCCCGGACCACGGGCCGGGCCAGGTGGTTGAGCCTGCCCACCATGGCCAGGTTCTCCCGGCCGGTGAGGTTCTCGTCCACGGCGGCGTACTGCCCGGCCAGCCCGATGAGGGTGCGCACCGTGTCGGCCTCGGCCGCCACGTCGTGGCCGAGCACCGCCCCCCGTCCCCGGTCGGCCTCGAGGATGGTAGTGAGGATGCGCACGGCGGTGGTCTTGCCCGCCCCGTTGGGACCGAGGAGGCCGAACACCGTCCCTCGCTCCACCGCGAAGCTCACCCCGTCGAGGGCCCGCACCGTGCCCCCGAACGTCTTGTACAGGTCCTCGGCCTCGATGGCGACGTCGGTGCTGGTCATGGTCGGCTCCCTGCGGGTCGGCGGCCCCGGGCGGGCGCGGGCGGGGCGGATGCGGTGTCGGTCGTCACGGTGTCGGTGCTCACGGTGTCGGTCGTCACGGGGTCGGTGCTCACGGGGTCGGTCGTGGTGGCGGCGGAGCCGTGCAGGCTGGCCCACCGGGCCATGCCGTCGAGCGTGCCCGCCTCCATGTCGGCCACCAGGGCGGTGGTGAAGTCCAGCTCGGCCTGGAGGAGGGCCGTCATGTACTCGTACTCCACCACGAAGAGGCGGGGGAGGCCGGCCTCGAGCACCTCGGCCCGCAGGCGGCGGCGCTCGTCGAGGGTCTCGACCAGGCGTCGGGCCCGGGCCTGGAGGAGGCCCAGGGCCACGTCGGGGGCCAGGACGGGGAGGAGCGAGAGCCCCGCCTCGTACTGGAGGTACTCCTTGGTGGGGACGCTCAGGAGCTCGGCCAGCGACGACACCAGCTCGGCCGAGCCGGCGTCGGTGACGCGGTAGACGGTGCGCTCGGGCCGGCGCCCGGCCCGGGCCGTCTCCTGGGCCTCGATCAGGCCCTGGCGGCGGAGCCCCTCGACCACGGCGTAGAGCGAGCCGTAGTTGACCTTGATGCTGTCGCCCCTGCCCCGGGTGCGCAGGGTGGCGGCCATCTCGTAGGGGTGCATGGGCCGCTCGACCAGGCAGGCCAGCACGGCCAGGGCCAGGGTCCCACCCCCCCGGCGGCGGCGTGGGGCGGCCGGGGGGACGGGGTCCGACGAGGCGAGGGAGGGGCCGGGCATCTATCCGGAATCGAGTATTTCAGATCGGATACGGGCGGGCCAAGCCGGGCGGGCCGATCCGACCTCAGGCGAGGGAGACGACCGAGCCCAGGCGGGCGCTGTCCCGGGCGGCGTCGAGGACCTCGGCCGCCGCCACGGCGTCGGCGGGGTCGACCGGGAGGGGGTCGCCCCGGCGCAGGGCCCCCACCAGGGCCGGGTAGAAGGCGCTCCACGCCCCCCGCTCGCTCGGCACGGGGTGGCCCTCGTCGCCCCGGCGCAGGACCCCCCAGCGCTCGGGGCCGACCACGCCGAAGCCGTCGTCCCCGGGGCGGTGCCCGGCCCGGAGCTGGTCCTCCTGGTCGTCGAGGGACTCCACCACGAAGGCCCCGGCGCTGCCCAGCACCCGCAGGCGGGGGCCGGGGGCGGCGGTCACGGCCGAGGCCCACAGGAGCGAGGTGGCCCCGCCCTCGTGCTCGAGGGCCACCACCACGTCGTCGTCGGCCCCGCCCCGGCGCGCCGCCACCTCGGCGTAGACCCGACGCACCGGGCCCAGGAGCACCCTGGCCTGGTCCACCAGGTGGACGCCGAGGTCGAGGAGCACCCCGCCCCCGTCCTCGGGGGGCAGGTCGTGGCGCCACGTCCCGGCCGGGGCGACGGGCCGCCAGCGCTCGAAGCGCGACTCCAGGCGATGCACCGTGCCCAGGGCCCCCTCCCCCACCAGACGGCGCAGGGTCAGGAACTCGGCGTCGAGGCGCCGGTTGAAGAACACGGTGAGCACGGTGCCGGCGGCGGCGGCGTGCTCCACCATGCGCCGGGCGGCGGGGGCCGTCGGGGCCAGCGGCTTGTCCACCACCACGGCCAGACCGGCGTCGGCGGCGGCGGTGGCGAGCGCCTCGTGGGTGGACGTGGGCGTGGCCACCACGGCCACGTCGTGCTCGTCGGCGGCGTCCCACAGGGCCTCGGGGCTCGCCACGACGGTGGCGGCGGGGAAGGCGCGCCGGGCCCGGGCCCGGCGCTCGGGGTCGGCCGTGACGATGGAGGCCACCTCCAGGCCCGGGGTGGCGGCGATCAGCGGGCCGTGGAAGACCGCTCCGGCCAGCCCGTAGCCGACGAGGCCGACGCGCAGCGCCGGCTGGGGTGGGTCAGCCCGCCGCTCCACGCCGCCGCACCAGGGAGTCGACCGTGGCCGCGGCCAGGAGGACCAGGGCGGTG
>DATJOV010000025.1:0-11196 GCA_035506735.1 Acidimicrobiales bacterium
CGCGCCTCGAGGACATGGACCTGAACCACATCGAGGCCGCGCTCTGCTTCCCGACCTTCCCGCGCTTTTGCGGCCAGACGTTCACCGAGGCGAAAGACCACGAGCTCGGCCTTCTGTGCATCAAGGCGTACAACGACTGGATGGTCGAGGAGTGGTGCGGGACCTCGGGCGGCCGGCTCATCCCGCTCACCTTGATCCCGCTGTGGGACGCCGAGCTGGCGGCCGAAGAGGTCCGACGCAACGCCGCGCGCGGCGTGCGCGCGGTGTGCTTCAGCGAGATCCCGCCGTTCCTCGGTCTGCCGAGCGTCCACGACCCGAACCACTACTGGGACCCGTTCTTCCGGGCGTGCGCGGAGACCAAGACGGTGGTGAACATGCACATCGGGTCGTCGTCGAAGATGCCGTCGACCTCCGAGGACGCGCCCCCCGCCGTGGGTTCCACCCTCACCCACACGAACGCCACCTTCTCGATGGTCGACTTCCTCTTCTCCGGCGTCTTCATCCGGTTCCCGGAGTTGAAGGTCGCCTACTCGGAGGGCCAGATCGGGTGGATCCCCTACATCTTGGAGCGCGCCGACAAGGTGTGGGACGAGAACCGGGGCTGGGGCGGGGTGGCCGACAAGGTGCCCGAGCCCCCCTCCACCTACTTCCGCCGCCAGATCTACGGGTGCTTCTTCGACGACGCCCACGGCCTGCGCTCGGTGGAGGAGATCGGGGCCGACAACATCACCTACGAGTCGGACTACCCCCACTCCGACTCGACGTGGCCCCACACCCGGGAGATCGCCGAACGCCAGATGGCGGACCTCGACGACGAGACCCGGCGCAAGATCGTCCGGGGCAACGCCATCACCCTCTTCGGGCTCGACCACCTGGCGCCCTGAGCGCCAGGGCGGACGCTCCGACGGACCCGGGACCGACGTGGACCTGCGCTACACCGAGGCCGAGGAGGCTTTCCGCGCCGGTCTGCGGCGGTGGCTGGCCGAGGTGGTGCCCACCCTGGGCCCCAAGCCCTCGTCCCTGGACTGGGCCGGGCGGCGCCGCTACGACACCGCCTGGCAGCGCAGGCTGTACGACGCCGGCTACGCCGGCCTCGACTGGCCCGTGGAGGGCGGCGGCCGGGGGGCGAGCCCGGTGGAGCAGCTCATCTTCCTCGAGGAGCTGGAGCTGGCCCACGCCCCCTACGTGGGGGTGAACTTCGTGGGCCTGCTGCACGCCGGCCCCACCGTCATCGTCGAGGGCACGCCCGAGCAGCGGGCCCGCTTCCTCCCCCCCATCCTGCGGGGCGAGGAGGTGTGGTGCCAGGGCTTCTCCGAGCCCGGCGCCGGCAGCGACCTGGCGTCGCTGCGCACCCGGGCCGTCCGCGACGGTGACGAGTACGTGGTGACGGGCCAGAAGATCTGGACCTCGCACGCCGAGGTGGCCGACTTCTGCGAGCTGCTGGTCCGCACCGGCCCCGAGGACAGCCGCCACCGGGGCATCAGCTGGCTCATCCTCCCCATGGACAGTCCCGGCATCGAGTTCCGCCCCCTGCGCACCATCGCCGGCTCCACCGAATTCGGCGAGCTCTTCCTCGACGGCGTGCGCGTCCCGGTGGCCAACCGGGTGGGCGACGAGAACGACGGGTGGCGCGTCACCATGACCACGCTCAGCTTCGAGCGGGGGACGGCCTTCGTGGGCGAGGCCCTGCAGTCGATGGAGCTCCTGCGTGCCTATCGCGACCTGGCCCGGCGCACCGGCGCCTGGGAGGACGGCGAGATCAGGCGGCGCCTGGGCCATCTCGGGGCCGAGCTCGACGCCCTGTGGGCCCTGGCCCGGCGCAACGTGTCCCAGGCGGCCCGCACCGGGGTGCCGGGCATCGGCGGGAGCGTGTTCAAGCTGGCCCTGTCGGAGCTGCGCCAGCGCATCGCCCAGCTCGGCACGGAGCTGGCCGGGCCGGCCTCGCTGGTGTGGGACGACCTGCCCGGCTTCCGCACCGACGGCACCTACGGGGCCGGGACCCCCGTCCCGGGGGACGTGGTGGCGTCCGACGACGACGTCGCCGAGCGCACCGCCGGCGGCGACGGCGTGGTGGGGGAGGGACCGGTCGGCAACGGGGTGGTCGTCGGGACCTGGGTCCACAGCTTCTCGCGCACCATCGCGGCGGGGACCTCCCAGATCCAGCGCAACATCATCGCCGAGCGCATCCTCGGCCTGCCCAAGGGCTGAGGCGGGGGACGTGGACTTCGAGCCGTCCGAGGACGAGCTGGCCCTGGCCGAGGGGATGCGGCGCCTGCTGGCCGGCCGCTTCGGGTTGGAGCGGCTGCGACGGGCCGAGGGCGAGACCACCGTGGTCGACCCGACGGCGTGGTCGGAGCTGGCCGAGGCCGGGGTGTTCGCGCTGCGGGTGCCCGAGGCCGAGGGCGGGCTGGGGCTCCCCCTGGCCACGACGGCCATGGTCTTCGAGGAGCTCGGCCGGGCCCTCGTCCCCGGGCCCCTGCTCCCCTCCCACCTGGCCGCCGGCCTCGTGGCGGGGGCGGCCGAGGGGGTCGTGGTGGTGGGCTCGGCCCGACCCCGTCCCGGGGCGGGACAGCCGTGGCAGCCGGGGGGATCCAACGCCGTCGCCCCGGTGGTGGTCGAGCACCTGGCGGTGCTGGGGGCGCTCGTGGTGGTGGAGGAGGACCGGCTCGGGCTCCTCGACCCGGCCGAGCTCGACGGTGCCCTGCCCGTGGCCCGTCCCCTCGATCCCCTGACGCCGCTGTGGTGCGTGGACGCCCTGCCCGGGGGCGAGACGGTGGGCGGCCCGGCCGAGGCGGCCCGGTGGCGGCGGGAGGAACGGGTCCTCGGGGGGGCGCTCCTGGTGGGGCTGGCCGCCGCCGCCACGGACCTGGCCGTGGCCTACGCCCAGGACCGGGAGCAGTTCGGGCGCCCCATCGGGTCGTTCCAGGCCGTGAAGCACCTGTGCGCCGACATGGTGGTGCGGGCCGAGGTGGCCCGGGCTGCCGTCCACGCCGCTGCGGTGACCGTCGACCAGCCCGACGTGGGTGACGCCGAGCGGGCCGCGGCGGGGGCGGCCCTCCTGGCGGGCGAGGCCGCCGTGGCCAACGGGAGGAGCTGCATCCAGGTGCACGGCGGGATGGGGTTCACGTGGGAGATCCCGGCCCACCTCTACCTCATGCGGGCCCGGGTCCTCGTGGCCGGGCTCGAGGGTGCGGGGCGGCTGGCCGAGGTCGTGGCGCAGCGGTTCTGAGGACGGGAGGGGCGATGGACGGGGCCACGACGGGCGGGGCGGGGACGGGCGGGGCGGGGACGGGCGGGGCGGCCACCACGGTGTCGATCGTGCCCGAGGGCACGGTGGCGCTCGGGATCCAGCTCCCCATCCAGTCACAGTCCACGATCTACGTGGAGGAGTGGGAGCTCGGCGCCGGGCCCGACGAGCTGGCCGCCGTGGCCCGCCAGGCGGAGGAGAGCGGGTTCTTCTACGTGGCGGTGTGCGACCACACCGCCATCCCCCGGCGCCTGGCGCCGGCCATGAGCACCACCTGGTACGACACCATCGCCACCCTGGGCTGGCTGGCCGGGGTGACCACCACGATCCGCCTCCTGTCCCACGTCTACGTGGCGGCCCAGCGCCACCCCCTGCGCTCGGCCAAGGAGTTCGCCACCCTGGACGTCCTGTCCAAGGGCCGCCTCATCATCGGCGTGGGTGCCGGCCACGTGCGGGAGGAGTTCGACCTCTTCGGGCCACCCTTCGAGGAGCGGGGCAGGGCCCTGGACGAGGCCGTGGACGCGCTGGCCGCCGCCCTGGGTGACGAGTTCCCCACCCTGCCCGGTCCCCGCTGGCCCGCCACCGACATGGGCGTGGCCCCCCGGCCCGTGCAGCGCCCCCGGCCCCCCATCTGGGTGGGGGGGTCGAGCCCGGCCGCCCTGCGCCGGGCGGCCGTGCGGGGGGACGGCTGGCTCCCCCAGACGGTGCGGCGCGACGAGATGGCGGCCCAGGTGGCCGAGCTCCTGCGCCTGCGCCGCCAGCACCGGGGCGGGGCGCCCATCGACATCGGCGCCCTGGCCGGGGTGGTCTTCCTGGGCACGCCCCGCCACGAGCTCCCCCGGGGGGTGGTGACGGGCCCGGGCGAGCAGATCGCCGAGAACCTGGGCGAGCTCCTCGCCATGGGCGTGTCCCATCTCCAGCTGCGCTTCCCGAGCCGATCGGCGGACGAGCTCTGTGACCAGATCGCCGCCTTCGGTGCCGAGGTGGCCCCGCTCCTGACCCGCTGACCCCGGGGCGCCGGTGCGACCCGGGGTCTCCCGGGCGGCGTTCATCGAAGGTTCGCCTGGAGGTCGCTCAACGGTCACGGGATTCCCAGTCGCCCTGCGTACGGTGTCGCCGCGGGTCGAGCCGGCCGTGCGGTCCGGGCCCGCCGGGAACGGCGGCGACGCCGACGGGCCGGGACGGTGACCAGGCCGGCGGCACGGCGAAGGGCGGGACATGCGCGTGGCGTACACGAACGCGACCGCGTCGGGGCGGCCACGGCCGGCGGCGCTGGCGGTGGGGGTGGTGCTCGGGGCCACCGCCGTCTGCACGGTGACGGGTGTGGCCCTGGCCGGCGGGGGCGGCTGGGGGGAGCTGGCCCGGGGGGCGTTCGCCACCGGCCCGTCGTGGCCCGGCATCGGCGCCTCGGTGGGCCGGGGCCTGGCCGACAGCACCCTGAACCCGTGGTACTGGGGGTTCGTGGCCCTCCTCACCTTCGCCCAGTGGCGGTGGCCGGCGCGCCGCGACGAGCGGGCGCTGTCGGTGGACGTGGCGGTGGACGCGGTGTGGTTCGTCATGGGCAACGCCCTGCAGCTCACCGTGGTGGCCGTGACCCTGGGGGCGGCCTCGGTGGCCTACACCCGGCTGGTGGGGACGTGGTCGCTGCACCTCCAGGGCGTCCTGGGCACGTGGGGACTGGCCCTGGTGGCCTTCGTCCTCACCGACTTCCTGGCCTGGGTGACGCACTGGTGCCACCACAAGGTGCCCACCCTGTGGCGCTTCCACGCCGTGCACCACTCCCAGCGTCGTCTCAACGCCCTGGCCGACAACCGGACCCACGTGGGGGAGGTGGTGGCGGCTGCGCTCATCGTGTTCGTCCCCTCCCAGGTCCTCGGGCTCGACGCCGCCGCCGCCACCGGGTTGGCCTTCGTGGGCATCTACTACTCGGCCATGCTCCACGCCAACATCCGCACCGACCTGGGACCGCTGCGCCACGTGTTCATGGGTCCCCAACCCCACCGCGTGCACCACTCCGTCCTGCCCCGGCACTTCGAGCACAACTTCGGGACCGTGTTCTCGTGGTGGGACCGGGCGGCGGGCACCCTGTACACGGCGCGCCACGAGTACCCCCCCACCGGCATCACCGACGACGCCTTCCCCCTCCGGGCCGACGGCGATCGCAACCCCTGGCGGTGGCTGGTGATCTTCGTGCGCCAGCTCGCCTATCCCTTCCAGGCCGTGCTGGCCGGCTTCACCTCGCGCCCGGGCCGGGCGGCGGGGGCCGGCGCCGCTCCCCCCGGCGCCGGGCTGTGGAGCCCGAGGCCGGCGGGGCTCCTCCCGTCCACCCGGGCGTGGGCCGGCGGCGACCTGTGGCGGGCCGTGGTGCACCCCTATGACCCGCCGCGGCGCGCCGGGAGCGGGGCGGCACCGTCCGTGCGCTGACCCGCCTCGCCCGCCCGGGCCGGGCGCCTCCCGGGTATGGCGGTGTCGGTCGGGCCGGAGGGCGTGGTGTCCAGGTCCTACAGTTCCCCCATGATCTTCCTGCACGAGGTCCACGCCGTCAGAGGAGCGTTCGAGGAGGAATTCGAGGCGGCCTTCCGCGACGAGTGGATGCCCACCCTGGGCAAGGGCGACGACGCCCGCCTCCTGTGGTACTGCAACCACGCCCACGGGAGCGGCCCGGCGTACCACGTCGTGACCGTCACCGCCCTGCGCGACGGGGGGGCGTGGGAGGACCTGGCCCGCCGGATCCGGGACGGGGACCTCAAGGCGTGGGCCCGCCGGGTGGACGAGCTGCGCCACGGCGTCACGGGCAAGCTCCTGTTCCCGACCAGCTGGTCCCCCATGGCCGACGTGGACCTGGCGTCGGTCCCCACCGACGGCGCCACCCACGCGCCCTCGCTCTACATGGAGGACACGGGGTGGCCCCATGCCGCCATCGACGACTACGTGGCCTTCTGGGGGACGGGGTACTACGAGCCCATGCAGGAGCGGGCCGCCAACCTGCTCGACATCCAGGCCGTGTTCCAGGTGGCCTTCGGCACGGGGCGGCGCAAGGAGGCCATCCTCATGCAGAAGATCGTGAACGAGCGGGTGCTGCTCCACCTCCTCACCCACGACACCGACCCCGCCCACCGCCGCCCCGGGGAGTTCATGCACGACGCCCTGGCCTTCCGCGACTCGTGGGAGAGCAAGCTCCTGCGCACGAGCACCTGGTCCCCGTTGTACTGACCCGACCAGCACCCCCCCGGGCCGGGGCGGAGGCCGAGCGGGCCGGGGACGCCGGGGTTACCATCGACCCGTGCGGCGCCTGCTACGGGGAACGGGGCTCCTCGCCCTGGCGGTGGCGGCCCTGACGGTGGGGGTCCCCGTCGTGGCGGGGGCGTCCGGCGCGACCACGCCGGCGGGCACCGCCGGGGTGCGGACGGCCCAGGGTCCGAGCGACGTCCGGGCCTTCATGACCCTGTACGGCTGGGCCGACAACTCGCCCCCGGGCCCCGACATCGCCCACGGGTGCATCCACGCCACCGCCGGCGGCGTGGGGAGCTACACCGATCCCATCACCTTCGCCACCGACGTGGCGGAGCTCGGCTGGTGCGTCGAGATCTACGTCCCCTACATGCAGCGCTACTTCATCCACGAGGACGAGTGCAGCCAGTGCGACGCCGACTGGAACGCCGAGCACCTCTACCGCTTCGACATGTGGGCGGGGGGCGACGCCGCCGCGGTGCACCAGCCCGAGAAGAAGGCCCTCCTGCACTGTGAGAGCACCTGGACCCGGGCCGACTCGGTCACCGATCCCGACAACCCCACCGTGATCGTCGATCCCCCCTCGGGCCTCCCCGTCACCACCGCCCCCGTCTTCTCGCCCACGACCGGGTGCTGGCCCGGCCCGGTGGGCCTGGCCGACCCGGGCAAGCAGACCACGGTGGCGGGCACCGCCGTGAGCCTCCAGCTGCGCGGCACCGACACCGACACCGGCCAGACCCTCGGCTACAGCGCCGCCGCCCTCCCTCCCGGGCTCTCGCTCGACCGGGCCACGGGGCGCATCGCCGGCACCCCCACCGTGCCCTGTCGCCGCACGGTGACCGTCACCGCCGCCGACGCCGAGAACAGCGTCAGCCAGCGCTTCGTCTGGGTCGTCCGGCGCCGGTAGGCGGCCCCGGCGCCGCCCGTCCGCCCCGGTGACAACGGCGGCGGGGTCCCGGGCGTGAACAGGCTGGGACCACGACCGGGGGGCGGAGGTGGCGGGAGCTTGGGCCAGGGGCTGCGATTCGAGGAGGCGTTCCCCGACCTCTTCCGCCTCGCCTACCAGGTGTCCTTCCGGGTGCTCGGTGACCGGGGGGACGCCGAGGACGTGGCCCAGGAGGCCCTGGCCCGGGCCCACGTGCGCTGGGCCCGGCTCCGGGAGCGGCCCCAGGGGTGGGTCGTCACGGTGTCCACCCACCTGGCCATCGACCGCCTGCGCCGGCGCCAGCGCGCCCGCCTGGGCGACGAGGAGCCCATGGCGCTGGTCGAGCTGCACCTCACCGAGCGCATCGACCTGGCCCGGGCCCTGCGGCGCCTGGCCCGGCGCCAGCGCCAGGTGGTGGTGCTGCGCTATCTGGCCGACTGGTCCGAGGCCGACGTGGCCCGGGCGCTGGGCTGCTCCACCGGCAGCGTGAAGAGCCACGCGGCGCGCGGCCTCGCCCACCTGCGCCGCTCGCTGGACGAACGAGGCTCCCGAGGAGGGGACGATGTTCGAGCATCTGGATGACCCGGCCCCGCCGCCGCCCACACCGGGGACGCTGGCGGCGGTGCTGGCCCGTGCCGCCACCCTGCGCCGCCGGCGCGTCGGCGCCGCCCTGGGCACGGTGGGCGTCGCCGCCCTGGGCCTCGGCATCGTCATCGGCGTGGTGGCGTCGGGGCCGGGCCGGGCCCCGGTGTACGCCGCCTTCGACTCCCAGACCGGGCTCATCGCCCGGGGCACGGCCGTCCCGCCCTCGGATCTCGACGCCGTGGTGTTCATCGGGGCCACCCGGGGGTTCGGCCTGGCCCTGCACGACGGCCGCTGCGTCCTGGTGACCTCGGGCGACGGCGGGTCGACCTGGACCGTGGTCGACCCGAGCCTGCCCGTCGGCTTCCCGGCCCAGTTCGAGTTCGCCGACGCCACCCACGGCTACCTGTGGGGCGGTCCCCCCTCGCCCTCGGGGACGGTGCCGTTGTGGGTCACCGCCGACGGCGGGCGCAGCTGGACCCAGGCCGCCATCGGCCCCGTGGTGTCGGACGTGAGCGCCATCGGCCCCGACGTGTGGGCCGTGGTGGGCGCCTGTCCGGTGAGCGCCACGGCGGCGCCGTCGTGCCCCGTCGTGGTGGAGGTCTCGCACGACGACGGGTCGGGCTGGGCCTCCACCGGCACGGCGCCCCCGCTGTCGGAGAGCCCGGCCGTGTCCGTGGACGACCAGCGCATCGAGCTGGCGCGGATCACCGAGACCCGCGCCTACGTCCTCAGTTTCGCCCCGGGCCCGGGACCGCTCCCCGGCGCCGGGGCCGGCCCGGCCGGGGTGGGCCTGCTCGCCTACACCGCCGACGGGGGCCGCACCTGGACGGCGCGCCCCGACCCCTGTCCCCGCTTCTTCGACGTGGGCGAGCAGCTGGCCGCCTCGGGCACCGACGACCTGTGGATGATCTGCGGCTCCCAGGCGAGCGAGGGCATCCAGGCCAAGGCCCTGTACCGCTCGGGCGACGGCGGGCAGCACTGGGTGCTCACGGCCGGCGCCAATGCCGCCGTGCTGGCCGGGGGCACCACCGTGGCGGCCGCGGGCGGGCTGCCCCTCGGGGGCTACGTGGCGCCCTACTCCCTCGGGCACGAGAACCTGGCCGTCCTGAGCGTCTCCTCGGCGTGGCTCTTCCCCGACCGCTCCGGCGTGGTCGAGACCACGGACGGGGGCAGGACCTGGCAACCCGTGCCCGGCCTGTCCCGCACCGGCTTCGTGGGCCAGGGCTCGGGCAACGTGGTGTTCGCCGACGCCACCCACGGCTGGGTGTGCGACGCCGGCACCGGTCTGTGGCGGACCACCGACGGCGTGACCTGGACCCGCCTGGGGCCGTGATCCCCTGATCGACGGCCCCAGGGGCGGGGGGCGCCACGGCGCCGACGACCGGGTGGGTTCCCCATGGGCCAAGATGTCCCGATGTCCGGACGACCCCAGGCCCGATGACGGCCACGCTCACCCAACCCACCCGGCGCCCCAGCCGGGTCCGGACGCTCATGGGGTGGCTGGTGTTCATCGTCGTCGTCCTGGCCGTGGCGGCCGGCACCCGGGCCTGGATCCTGCAGACCTACTACGTCCCCTCGCCCTCGATGACCCCGACCCTGCTCCCCGGTGACCGGATCATCGTGGACAAGCTGTCGGGCACCATCCACCGCGACGACATCATCGTCTTTCACAACGTGGCGGCCGACGTGGGGGGCCCGCCCGTCCTGGTCAAGCGGGTCATCGGCCTGCCGGGCGAGACCATCTCCTCGGTGGGCACCACCATCCTCATCGACGGCAAGCCCCTGGCCGAGCCGTGGCTGCCCAAGCTGGTGGGCATCTGCTCGGAGCCCTCCGAGCACATCACCGCCACCCGGATCCAGGCCAACCACTACTTCGTCATGGGGGACTGCCGGGGGGACTCCGGCGACAGCCGCTACTGGGGGACGGTGCCGGTGGGCAACGTCATCGGCAAGGTCGACATGGTCATCTGGCGCCACGGCCATCCGTGGTTCCACTGGTTCTGACCCCCCCGCCCTCCCCGGCCGGGTGCCGGGCCCCGTTCCCCCGTTCCCCCGTGGCCGGTGGCGGCCCGGGCCGGGGTGGCCGCCGCCCGGGGGTGGGGAGGACCGGAAGGGGCTCAAGCCGGGGTGCCCCCGGTGTCGATGGGTCCTAGGACCGTCCGTGGGGCGGTCGGGAAGGAGCGCGGCCATGACGGAGCACGAGCAGCGGCCCTGGGGTTCCTACACCGTGCTCGAGGACGCCCCGCACCACAAGGTCAAGCGGATCCAGGTCCTCCCCGGGCACCGGCTCAGCTACCAGCGCCACACCCACCGGGCCGAGCACTGGTTCGTCGTCACCGGCAACGCCGAGGTGACCCTCGAGGGTCGGGTCCACTGCCTGGGCGCGGGCAACGCCATCGACATCCCCACGGGGGCGGCCCACCGCATCGCCAACCGGGGTGAGGCCGAGCTCGTCTTCATCGAGGTCCAGCACGGCGACTACTTCGGCGAGGACGACATCGAGCGCCTCGAGGACGACTTCGGCCGCACCGGCTGAGCGCCGGACGCGACGGGCCGACCGTCGCGCCCGAGCCGCTCGCCGCCGGGCTCAGGCCTCGGCCAGGGCGACCTCGGCCACGCCGGTGGGCTCGGTGCCGGGGTCGTCCCTCGGCACGTCGTGGCGCGTGGCCCGCAGGATCAGGAGGGCGCTGATGGCGGCCGTGGCGAGCAGCGCCCCGCTCACCGTGAACGCCGTGGTGTAGCCGTGCACGGCGGCGGCGGCCCGGGCCGCGGCCGACGCCCCGTGGGCCGCCAGGTAGCCCGTGGTGGCCGATGCGGCGATGGTGTTGAGCAGCGACACCCCGAGCGCCCCGCCCGTCTGCTGGGTGGTGTTGACCATGGCGCTGGCCACGCCGGCGTCACCGGGGTCGACACCGACCAGGGCGGTGCTGCTGAGCGGCACGAAGGACGCCCCCATGCCGAGGCTCACGATGAGCTCCTCGGGGAAGATGTGGGCGAAGTAGGCGCTGTGCACGCCCACCATGGTGAACAGCGCCAGGCCGACGGCCCCGAGGGCGAAGCCGCCCGCCATGAGGAGGCGAGGACCGATGCGGGGCATGATGCGGCTCGCCACCGTGGCCCCCACCACGATCCCCACCGAGAAGGGCAGGAAGGCGATGCCGGTGCGGATGGCGGAGTAGTGCAGGGTGCCCTGGAAGTAGAAGGTGAG
>DATJOV010000026.1:0-6294 GCA_035506735.1 Acidimicrobiales bacterium
CGTCGAGGCCGACCTCCTCGCCCGCCTCGCGCAGGGCGCCCGTCTCGGGGCCCTCCCCGGGGTCGAGGCGCCCCCCGGGGAAGCTCACCTCCCCGGTGTGGGTGCGCAGGTGGGCGGCCCGGCGGGTGAGCACCACGCGCGTCTCGCCGTGCGCCTCGAACAACGGCACCAGCACCGCCGCCGGGGCGCCCGGGTCGGGGAAGCCGTCGAAGGCCACCTGCTCGGCGCCGAGCCGGGCGCGGCCGTGGGCCTCGACCGCCGCCCGCACCCGGGCCAGGGACAGGCCCCGGCGCCGGGCCGGGTCCAGGCCGGCCCAGGGGGCGGGGCCACCGGGGGTGGCCCCGGCCGGGCGGGGGATGACCTGGCGGGGGGCGGGGTCGGGCACGGGCCTGCAACCTACCGGGGCCGGACGCGACGACGGCCGGGCCCGGGGCCCGGCCGCCGTCGGCACTCCGCCTCCCGCCCCGACGTTGCCGGAGCCGGCCGGGGCGGTCCGGTTACATCATCCCCATGCCGCCCATGCCACCCATACCCCCCATGGCGCCGGCAGCGGCGGCCGCGGCGGCGGGGTCGGGCTTCTCGGGCTTGTCGGCCACCAGGGCCTCGGTGGTGAGCAGCAGCCCGGCCACCGACGCCGCGTTCTGCAGGGCGGAGCGGGTGACCTTGGCCGGGTCGATGACGCCCGCCTTCACCAGGTCCTCGAGGTTCCCGGTGGCGGCGTTGAGCCCGGTGGACCCGGACTCGCCCTCGACCTCGCGCACCGTCACGGCACCCTCGAGCCCGGCGTTGATGGCGATCCAGCGCAGGGGCTCGGCCAGGGCCTGCGCCACGATGCGGGCACCGGTGGCCTCGTCGCCGTCGAGGGACCCCGCCGCGCTCTCCACGGCGGAGCGGCTGCGCACCAGGGCGGTCCCGCCCCCGGCCACGATGCCCTCCTCGATGGCGGCACGGGTGGCGGAGAGGGCGTCCTCGATGCGGTGCTTCTTCTCCTTGAGCTCCACCTCGGTGGCGGCCCCGACCCGGACCACGGCCACGCCCCCGGCCAGCTTGGCCAGCCGCTCCTGGAGCTTCTCGCGGTCCCAGTCGGAGTCGGTGTCCTCGATCTCGCGCTTGATCTGGGCGATGCGGCCCTTCACGTCGTCCTCGGACCCGGCCCCCTCGACCACGGTGGTGTCGTCCTTGGTGACGATGACCCGCCGGGCCCGGCCCAGGAGGTCCACCGTGGTGTGCTCGAGCTTGAGGCCGATCTCCTCGGAGATGACCTGGCCGCCGGTGAGCACGGCGATGTCCTGGAGCATGGCCTTGCGCCGCTCACCGAAGCCCGGGGCCTTGACGGCCAGGGAGGTGAAGGTGCCGCGGATCTTGTTCACCACCAGCGTGGCCAGGGCCTCGCCCTCGACGTCCTCGGCGATGACCAGGAGGGGCTTGCCCGTCTGCATGACCTTCTCGAGCACGGGCACGAGGTCGTGGACGGCGCTCACCTTCTGGTTGGCGATGAGGATGAAGGGGTCGTCGAGGACCGCCTCCTGGCGCTCGGGGTCGGTCACGAAGTACGGCGAGAGGTAGCCCTTGTCGAACTGCATGCCCTCGGTGAACTCGAGCTCGAGACCGAAGGTGTTGGACTCCTCCACCGTCACGGTGCCGTCCTTGCCCACCTTGTCGATGGCGTCGGCCAGGACCTCCCCGATCGAGGCGTCGGCGGCGGAGATGGCGGCCACCTGGGCGATCTCGTGGCGCGAGTCGATCTCCTTGGCCTGCTTCTGGATGGCCCCCACCGCTGCCGCCACGCCCTTCTCCATGCCCCGCTTGAGGGCCATGGGGCTGGCGCCGGCGGCCACGTTGCGCAGGCCCTCGTGGATGAGGGCCTGGGCCAGCACGGTGGCCGTGGTGGTGCCGTCACCGGCGACGTCGTTGGTCTTGGTGGCGACCTCCTTGACCAGCTGCGCCCCCATGTTCTCGAAGGGGTCCTCGAGCTCCACCTCGCGGGCGATGGTCACGCCGTCGTTGGTGATGGTGGGGGCGCCGAACTTCTTGTCGATGACCACGTTGCGGCCGCGCGGCCCGAGGGTCACCTTGACCGTGTCGGCCAGCCGGTTGACGCCGGCCTCGAGGCCGCGCCGGGCGGCCTCGTCGAATTTCAGGATCTTGGACATGTGGTGGGTGCTCCCTACTTCTTGGCGATCTTGGCCAGCACGTCGCGGCTGGAGAGGATGAGGAGGTCCTCGCCGTCGAAGGTGATCTCGGTGCCGCCGTACTTGGAGTAGACGACGGTGTCGCCCACGGCCACGTCGACGGGGACGAGCTCTCCGGTGTTCTCGGCCCGGCGGCCGGGGCCGACGGCCAGGACCTCGCCCTGCTGGGGCTTCTCCTTGGCGGTGTCGGGGATGACGAGCCCGGAGGCCGTGGTCTCCTCGGACTCACCGGGACGGACGACGATCCGGTCCTCGAGGGGGTGGAGCTTCATGACAGGTGAGCCTCCTGTAGGCGTTTAGCACTCGAACCTTGCGAGTGCTAACGATAGCGGGCCGCCGCCCCTGCGGCAACCGGGGGTCAGCCCAGGAGGGGCAGGCCGAGGTCGGGACGGGCCCCGGCGTCGAGGGGGGTGGGCCCGAGGTGCTCGAGCTGCCACCAGCCGGCGGCGGCGATCATGGCGGCGTTGTCGGTGCACATGGCCCGGCTGGGCAGGTGGGCGGGCACCCCGAGCTCGTCGGCGGCCCCGGTGAAGGCCCGGCGCAGGACCCCGTTGGCGGCCACCCCACCGGCCAGGCACAGGCCCCGGGCCCCGAGCGCCAGGGCGGCCCGGACGGTCTTGGCCACGAGCACGTCCACCACGGCCTGCTGGAAGGAGGCGGCCACGTCCTCGTCGGCGGCGTCGGGCCGGCGCCGCACGGCGTGCACCACCGCCGTCTTGAGCCCGCTGAAGGAGAAGTCCAGGCCGCTGTCGAGCATGGCCCGGGGGAAGGCGAAGGCCCCGGGGTCCCCCGCCCCGGCGGCGGCCTCGATGGCCGGCCCCCCGGGGTAGCCCAGACCGAGGAAGCGGGCCACCTTGTCGAAGGCCTCCCCGGCCGCGTCGTCCAGGGTCCGCCCGAGCAGGCGGTAGCGGCCCGGGCCCTCCATGGCCACGAGGAGGGTGTGGCCGCCCGAGACCAGCAGGACGGCCACGGGCCAGTCGATGGCGGGGTGGTCCAGCAGGGCGGCGAAGAGGTGGCCCTCGAGGTGGTTGACCCCGGCGAAGGGCAGGTCCCAGGCCAGGGCCAGGGCCTTGGCCTCGCTCACCCCGACCAGGAGCGAGCCCACCAGCCCCGGTCCCACCGTGGCGGCCACGGCGTCGAGGTCCCCACCCCCCACCCCGGCGCCGGCCAGGGCCCGGTCCACCACGGGGGTGAGCAGCTCCAGGTGGGCCCGGCCGGCCAGCTCGGGCACCACCCCCCCGAAGGCGGCGTGCACGTCGACCTGGCTGGAGACCACCGACGAGCGCACGTCGCGCCCGGCGCCCACCACCGCCGCCGCCGTCTCGTCGCACGAGGTCTCGATGCCGAGCACCAGGCCGGCGGCGGTCATCGCTCCGAGCGTAGCTGGGCCTCGATCGAGGCCAGCCGGCCCCGGTAGTCCTCGCCGTCGATGTCCCGGGCCCACATCACGATGGCGTCCTCGCCCGTCTCGGCGTAGTAGCCCCGCCGCACCCCCACCGGGGCGAAGCCGAAGCGACGGTAGAGCTCCTGGGCGGCGTCGTTCGACGCCCGCACCTCCAGGGTGAGATGGCGCACCCCCAGGGTGGGCGCCACCCGGGCCTGGTCCAGGAGGAGCACGGTGCCGATGCCGCGCCGGTGCCAGGCCGGGTCCACCGACAGGGTGGTGATGTGCCCGTCGTCGTCGACCACCATGAGCCCGCAGTACCCCACCACCAGGGGCCCCAGGGTGGCCACGGTGTACCGGCGCGACGAGCGCTGGGCGATCTCGGACAGAAAGAGCGTGGCCGACCAGGGCCGGGCGTGGCACTCCTCCTCGATCCGCACCACCGAGCGCAGGTGCCGGCGTCGCAGGGGCGCCACCCGCACGGCACCGGCCACCGAGTCGTCCGGGCCCGGACCCACCGCGGCGCGGGCGTCCCACCCCCCCGTCACGGGGCCCGCTCCAGGCGGGGGCGGGGGGCCCGGCGCTCCCAGTTGATGCGGACGTCGGCGTCGCGCAGGTAGCGGGGCAGGACCGCCCCCGGGGCGGCGGTCGCCCCCCGGTCGGCCCGGGCCACCCCCAGGACGGCCAGGACGGCGGGCGAGGGATGGTCGAAGGCGGGGCCGGCCACGGTGACGCCGGGCACGGCCCCGAGGACGGCGGCGTGGCGCCGGGCCCCGTCCCCGGCCACCACGCCGGGGGCGTCGGCCAGGGCGGTGGCCAGGTCCTCGGGGGTGTGGCGGGCGGCCTCGGCCCGGGGGCGGGCGGCGCCGTCGTCGACGGTGAACCGCTGGGCGAAGACCTCACCCCGGCGGGCGTCGACCACGGCCACCACCTCGGTGCCCTCGGGCACCAGGCCCGAGGCGGCCACGGCCGCCGCCACCACCTCGGTGCTCCCCACCGCCACCACGGGCAGGGCCAGGGCGGTGGCCAGGGCCCGGGCCGTGGCCACCCCGACCCGCAGGCCCGTGAAGAGCCCGGGGCCGACGTCCACCGCCACCGCCTCGACCGCCCCCAGGGCCACCCCGGCCCGCTCGCACACGAAGGCCACGGTCGGCACCATGGCCTCGGCGTGGCGCCGCCCCCGGGTGAGGGCGGCCTGGGCCAGCACCCCCTCCCCGTCGGCCAGGGCCACCCCGGCCAGCTCGGTGGCGGACTCCAGGGCCAGGACCATCACGGCGCCGCCCAGGGCGCCAGGCGGCGGGCCAGGTCGGCCCGGCGCGGGGCCAGGGCGCCGCCGGCCTCGACGGTGAGGAGGCGCTCGTCGGGATCCGGGCCGGGGCCCGGTCCGAGCGTCACCACCACGACGTCCGGGCCGAGCACCTCGAGGGCGGCCTCCCCCCACTCCACCACCGCCACCGCCCCGGCCTCGACCAGCTCCCCGAGCCCCAGGTCGGCGACCTCGGCCCGGCGCTCCAGGCGGTAGAGATCGGCGTGCAGCAGGGTCCGCACGGCGCCGGGGCCGGGGGCGCCCCCGTCCCCGCAGCGGTGCTCCCGGACCAGGGTGAAGGTGGGGCTGGTGACGGCGTCCTCCACCCCCAGTCCCCGTCCCACCCCCTGCACCAGGGTGGTCTTGCCCGCCCCCAGGTCGCCCAGGAGCAGGACCACGTCGCCGGAGCGCAGCGCCCCGGCCAGGGCCGCCCCCAGATGGCGGGTGTCCTCGGCCGATCGGGTGCGCAGGACCATGGCCGGCGCGGCGGCCGGCGCGGCGGCGGCCGGCGTGGCGGCGGGCGCGGCGGCCGGCGTGGCGGCGGGCGTGGCGGCGGGCGCGGCCGGGGGCCGGGCCGGGGCCGGGCTCACGCCGGCTCGCCCGCCACCAGGCGCTTGGCCCGCACGAAGTCGGCCCGCATCTCGGCCACCACCTCGGCCCCGCCCCGCAGGGCGGCGGCGGGGTGGTAGGTCGGGACGAGGTGGCCGGAGCGGAAGGGGTAGGCCCGGCCCCGCAGGCGCCGGATGCCCTCGGCCGTGTCGAGGAGGAGGCGGGTGGCGAAGTTGCCCAGCGTCACCACCACGGCCGGGTCGATGAGCTCAATCTGGGCCTCGAGGTAGGGACGGCAGGCGGCGATCTCGTCGGGAAGGGGGTCGCGGTTGCCCGGGGGCCGGCACTTCACCACGTTGGCGATGTAGCAGCGGCTCCGGTCGAGCCCGATCTCCTGGTGCATGAGCTTGTCGAGGAGCTTGCCCGAGCGGCCCACGAAGGGCTCGCCCGCCAGGTCCTCCTCGCGCCCGGGGCCCTCGCCCACGAACATGAGGTCGGCCCCGGGGTCCCCCACCCCGAACACCACCTGGGTGCGTCCGGCGGCGAGGGCGCAGCGGGTGCAGGCCAGCGCCTCGGTACGGAGCTCCACCAAGGTCCCCACCGCGGCATGGTACCGCCGGCGGGGCTCAGCCGATCTTGGCCGCGAACTCCTCCAGGAGGCGGGCGAACTCGTGGCGGCGCTCGAGCATGGGCATGTGGCCGCAGCGGGCCAGCTCGGCCAACCGGGAGTCGGGGATGGCGCTCACCAGCCGGCGGGCGTAGCGCGGCGGGGTCAGCCGGTCGTGCGTGCCTACCACGACCAGAGTGGGCAGATCGATCTCGCTCAGCCGGTCGCGCAGGTCGACGCGGGCGATCGTCTCGAT
>DATJOV010000027.1:0-6937 GCA_035506735.1 Acidimicrobiales bacterium
GGCGTCCCCTGGACGAGGCGGGCCAGCTCGGGCAGCACGACCCGGTGCACGAGGGCGGGGTCGGCCACCAGGCGGGCCACGGTGAGGACCACCCGGTGGTCCTCCTCCCCGACCCGTTGCACCAGGGCCCGCACCAGGGGCTCACCGGAGATGGCGAAGGGCCGCACCTCCTCCTGGGCCCGGCGCAGGACCTCGGCCTGGCGCTCGGGGGCGGCCGTGGCGGCGTGGTCCACGAACGACCACGCCACCTCGGAGCCCCACCCCTCCTGGCGCTGCACGGTGGCCACCACGGCGCGCCGCACGGCCTCGACGTCGAGGGGCCCGGAGCACCGCAGGACGACCGACGCCGTCCAGCTGGAACGGTCCGGCGCCCGACCGTCGGTGGCCCACAAGCGTCGCTGGGCCGGGGACAGGGCCGGCCCAGCCTCGCCCCACCCGTCGTCCATCACCCTCACCGTCTCCACCTCGTCACCCGCTCCTCGTCAACTCGTCCCGACCCCGCTCGTCCCCCGTCGGGCCCGACCCCGCCCTCACGACAGCACCACGAAGCGCAGGGCGATGTCGGCCACCAGCACCAGACACAGGGGGGCGACCGCCACCCACAGCACCCCCAGGCGGGCAGAGGGGCGCCACACCCGGACACACAGGAGCAGCACCAGCAGCGCCGCCAGCACCCAGAAGACGACCTCGCCCCCCCTGGTCCAGCCGAAGCGGGCCGGCACGTAGGCCGCCGTCGGCAGGCGCACCGCCACCTGGCGGGTCCCGGGGGGGAAGCGCAGGGCGTAGACCACGGCCGTCCTGGTGACGAACATCACCCGCACGTCGGGGGTCCGGGCCATGGCCCGCTCGAAGGCGGGCTCCCACCCGGCGGGGTAGCCGGCCGTCTCCTGCATGGCCTCCACCTGGGTGTGGGTGGCGATCAGGTACGAGCCCGGCCCGGCCGCCCGCAGGGCCGACACGAGCCCCCCCACCCGGTCCGGGTCACGGGGGGCCTGGGTGGGGAGGTACTCGACGGTGTCGATGTCGCGATACGCCCAGGGCATCTGGGGGGTGACGTCGGTGGCGGGGGCGGTGCTCAGCCACAGCAGGCGCACCCCGTGGGCGTCGTGGGCGTAGACCCAGTCGGCGGCGGACAGCTCCCCGGCCGGGATCTGCTCGTAGGTCTCGTTGCTGTAGCGGGCCAGGAAGAACAGCACGGGCAGGACCACGGCGCACCCCCCCAGGAGGGCGAAGGTGATCCAGCGGTGCCCGACGGGGCGGCCCGGCACGAAGAAGGCCGAGGCGGCCAGGGGACAGGCGGCGGGGAGCATGAAGAGGTACGTCCGCAGGGCGATCTCCCCGCCGTAGCTGAGCACCCCCAGAAGGACGATGGGCACCACCAGCAGCACGATGAGCACCCGGTCGTCCAGGCCGGCACGCCGGCGCCGGACCAGGCCCACGGCGGCCAGCCCGAGGACGGCGGCGGCCAGCACCTCCTTGGCGTGCAGGGCCACGAGGTGGAGGGCGGTGTTCCCCGCCAGCCGGCCGTTGACGCTCGTGCCCACGTTGGAGCCGAGGTGGCCGATGGTGCCGAACACGGTGGAGAAGTGCCCCGACCAGTAGCCCACGGCCTCGAAGCTGACGTAGCCGGCCAGGACCACCCCGAGCAGGACGGGCAGGCCCGGCACGGTGGAGCGACGCGTCAGGACCAGCCCCACGGCGGCCACGATCATGGCCAGCGGCGTGAGCTGGTGGCTGACCGTCGACACGCAGAAGATCCCGATCAGGACCAGGAGCAGCACGATCCGCTGGCCGGCCGGGAGCGACGGGGGCGGGCGCTCCCCCGGGCGCAGGGACCCGAAGAGGCGGCGGTGCACCCGGGCCGGCCACGACCGGGCCCAGCGCGCCGGTCCCCGCCCCCGGCCGGCGTCGGTGAACCAGTGCACGAGGACGGCCACGAAGACCAGGTACAGGAGGATGTTGAAGGACTGGGGGGAGAAGTAGTCCTGGCCCACCCAGTTGCCCACGGTGAAGAGCAGCCCCGCCAGCCACCGGGCCCGCCACGGCAGGCGCAGGCCGCGCATGAGGAGGAACAGGGGGGGCAGGCTGAGCAGGTCGACGAGGGTGGGCCACACCCGCACCAGGCCGAGCAGGCTGTGCACGCCGGCCGACCCGGCCACGAAGGACACGAACGAGAAGAAGCCGGGCCAGCTGAAGTAGGCGTCGAGACCGGGGGCGGTGTGCCCGGTGCGGCTCACGTAGTCGACGAACCCCAGGATCTGGTAGCTGGTGGGGAAGCGGGGCTCGGCCTCGACCACGGCGGTCACCCCGTCGAGGCAGACCACCAGGCCCACGAGCAGGGCCCCGAGGCCGACGGGATGGGGCCGACCCAGGCCCAGGCCGGCCACGAAGGCCAACCCCAGCACGGCCACCCCCACGAGGGCCCCGGCGGGCAGGGCCGAGAGCAGGCCCAGGCCGTTCATCCGGGCCAGGTCGATCCCCGGCAACGAGCCGAAGAACACCCCCACCCCCACGGCGGCGGCCAGGCACAGGAGGGCGGCCGCCCGGCGGCGGCGCCAGGGCGCGACCGGGGGCGTCGGGGGGGGCATGCGCAGCGGGGCCGGGGCGGGGGGAGCCGGCGCCGAGGTCACCCACAGCGTGCGCTGCATGGTCCCCTCCATCACGCCCCCGCCTCCCCGGCCCGCACCGGCCCGGCGTGGCGCCCGGTGGCGACCAGCCGCCACAGGCCCACCCCGGTCGCCAGGGCCACCGTCCCCTGGCCGGCCAGCACCGCCACGGCAGCCCCCACCGTGCCGAGGCCCCCGGTGAGGGCCAGGGCCAGCACCAGGATGAGCACACCCCGACCGGACTGGACGAGGGCCACGAGCGTGGTGCGGCTCTGGGCCCGCAGGGCCCCCAGGTAGAGCTCGGTGACGGCCCGGGCCAGCGTGGCCACGGCGAGGAGCTCGAGCACCTCGGTGCCGTGCCGGGCGTAGGCAGGGCCGAACAGCGCCAGCCACCACGGCGCCAGGAGGCCGAGGAGGAAGGCGCAGGGCAGGAGGAGGACGGCCATCTTGCCCAGGGCCCGGCGGCAATTGGCCGCCAGGGCCCCCACGTCGTGGGCCCCTTCCACGGTGAGGGACATCCCCATGTTGATGCCGATCATGTCGACGATGCCGACGATGACCCACGCCACGTAGAAGTAGGCGGTCTGGCGGGCCCCGGTGCGGGCCGCCACGATCACCGGGATCAGGCTCCCCGTGGCCAGGAGGCACAGGGCCCCGGAGTAGTCCCCGGCCAGGAAGCGCCCGATCTGGCGGTTGGTGGGGGGATCGGCGGTGGTGGTGCGCAGGGCGTGCTCGGGGACCAGGCGCCGGTAGATGAGGGCGTTCACGAGCGGCAGGGCCAGGACGGCGGGGACCATCCACGACACGTAGATGCCGAGATGGTGGGGCAGGCGGGTGACGAGGAGGACGAGGAGGACGAGCTTCACCACGCCGAAGATCCCGTTCTCCACCATGACCCACACGGCGCTGCGCAGGCCCACCAGGACGCTGTCCTGCAGGGTGAAGATGGCCCAGGCGCCCACGCATCCGAGGAAGACCACCCCGGTCACGGGGCGGTCGAGCGCCCCGTACGACGCCCCCCACGACCGGATGGTGAGGAGGAACACGGCGGCCACCGCTACCGAGGCCGCCGCGCTCACGGCGTAGGACCGGTTGATGAACGAGCGGGTACGGGACCCGGCCTGGGGGATGAACCGGGTGAGGGCGCCGTTGAAGTTCTGGGCGGTGATCCCGGCCAGGAGGTTCATGGCGGCGTAGATGGCCGACGCCGTCCCAACCGCGTCGGTGGGGTACAGGCGGGCCATGACGAGCCAGTAGGCCAGGCCCAGCCCCCCCGTCACCCCGCTGTTGGCGATCAGGGCGTACCCGTTGAGGGCCAGGGGATCCTGGAGCTGGCGCCGGCCCCACCGCAGCTGGCGCTGGACGAGGGGCAGCGTCCCCGCCGCCGGGGACAGGGGGGCGGGGAGCAGGCGGCGCCACAGGCGGCCCCGCCCGTCACGAGCGAGACCCGAGACCGACCCGGCGTCGTAGGCGCGGCTAGTGGTCACGCGTCGCGGCGCCCACGGCCGCCTTGGACCGCCGAACGACGGCGAAGGCCTTGGTCAGGGCGCGATCCTTGAGGAACATGCGGTGCACCCCGTCGCCCCCGACGAGGCGCCGGAAGGCCTCGAGGTCGGTCGATCGCCGCACGGTCAGGCGGGGGACGGCGAAGGGGTCGTGCCCGGCGCGCATGACCAGGTTCCCGACGGCGCAGCCGTAGCGGTACCCGGTCCCCTTGGCCATGGCCCGGACCCTGGCGTTGGAGTAGCCGAACGGATAGGCGAGGCCCTCGACCCCGGTGCCGAGCACGCGCTCGAGCGTTGCCTTGCTGACGTGGAGCTCCTCGCGCAGCAACCGCGGCGGGAGCTGGTCGAGCTGGTAGTGCAGGCGGCTGTGGGCGGCGATCTCGATGCCGGTGTCGGCCGCCTCCTTGATCTGGGCCCAGCCCATCATGGGGCCCGGGCGCCGCCCGATGGGCAGTGCCCCTTCGTCCGCCACCCATCCCGTGGTGACGAAGACCGTGGCCGGGAAGCCGTGGGCCTCCAGGAGGGGCAGGGCCCGACGGTGGAAGTCGGCGAAGCCGTCGTCGAAGGTGATGACCACGGGGCGCTCGGGCAGCTCCCCCTCCCCGTCGCCGTCGCCGGCGGCCCCGAGCAGCCGCGCCACCGTGACGGGCCGCAGTCCCAGGTCGGCCAGGCAGGCGAGCTGCTCGGCGAAGGCCTCGGGCCCCACCGCCAACCTGCTCCCCGTCTCGGAGGGGGGCGCGATCTCGTGGTACATGAGGATGGGGACCGACACGGGCTCACCCAACACCGTCACCCCCGGCCGGCTCCGGGGCCGACGGCGGCGGCCCGGTCCGCCGGATCCGGCGCGCCGTGCGGCCGGCCGAGCCCACCGCGTACCCGGCCACGGTGGCGTGCAGCCCGGTCACGATGGCGCCGGCCCGGGCCAGCCCCGAGGCGTCGCCTCCCGCCCACTCCCGCAGCCCCCGGGCCACGCCCCGGGGCAGGGCCCCGGTCACGTGGCGCCGCTCCGCCTCGAGCCCGTCGCGGGCGCCCACGCTGGCGGTCACCCGCGCCTTGGACAGGCCCTCGGCGTAGCAGCGCCGCACGAAGTACCCGAAGGAGCCCCGCTCGGCCGGCACCAGGTGGGCGATGGTGGCCCGCTCCTCGATGAGCAGCACCGAGCGGGGCGAGCGCTGGCGCAGCCTGATGCAGAACTCGGTCTCCTCGCACCCCATGGGTCGCTTCCCGGCGTCGCGGCCGATGCCGGGACGGAACAGGGCCAGGGCGAAGGCCTCGCGGCGGAACGACGAGTTCCCCCCCAGCAGGTTGCGCACCGGGGTGCGGGATTCGGGCATCCCCCGGTAGTTGCACCCCACCACCCAGTTGAACTCGACCGGGAACCACGCCGGGCACGGGACCCGCCAGTCGGGGAGGGTGAGACCCCCCACGCCGATCACGTCGGGATGGGCATAGGCGTCGACGAGGAACTTGAGCCAGTCGGGGTCGGCCACGGCGTCGTCGTCGAGGAAGGCCACCACGTCGCCTCCCGCCACGCCGATGCCGGTGTTCTTGGCCCCCGACAGGCCCGGGGCGCCGGTGTTCTCGACCACCGTGGCGTGGGGGAAGGCCCGGGCCAGCTTGGCGTGGAGCCCGGCGTTGTGGTCGACCACGACGATGATCTCGGGATCGGGGAAGCTCTGGGCCTCGACCGAGGCGATCGCCGCGCACGTCTCGGCCCAGCGGTCCTCGGTGTGGGCGCAGATGACCACCGACACCTTCCCGGGCCGCTCGGTCCCGATCTCCTGGCCCAGCACGTCGCCGTCCCAGGTGTGGCCCGCGCCCGACGCAGGGGAGCGGCCCCGGCGCCCCGCCGGCGCCCCGGGCCGGCTGTCACGGTGGCGCGCCTCGGCCGCGATGGCCTTCAGGATGCGCCACCCGTCCCCGAGGACGCGGAGGTTGCTCTCCCCGTGCATGCGCTCGTGCTCGTGGCTGGGGACCTCCTGCACCGAGATGTCCGCCTTGGCGGCCCGGATGTTCATGATCGTCTCGATCTCGAACCCCGAGCACTCCAGGTCGAGGGTCTCGAGGTGCCTGGCCCAGAAGGCGTTGTAGCCGTAGCACAGGTCCGTGTACCGGGTCCCGAAGATCACGTTGACGAGGCCGCTCAGGACGCGGTTGCCGAGGCGCCGGGCCGGCGTGATGTCGTCGCTGTCGCCGCTGTTGGCGAAGCGCGACCCCTTGGCGTAGTCGGCCCCCCCCACGAGGGCGCTCACGAAGCGGACGATCTCGCTCCCCGGCGTCGACCCGTCGCCGTCCATCATCACCACGATGTCCCCCGTGCAGGCCCGGAACCCGGCCCGCAGGGCATCGCCCTTTCCCCTGCCCGGCTGGGTGACCACGGTGACGTCCGGTCGGCACGCTGTCGCCACGGCCACGGTGTCGTCGACGGAGTGCCCGTCGACCACCACCACCTCGTGGACCCACTCCGGCAGCGACGCCAGCACGGCGGGGAGGTTGCGCGCCTCGTTCTTCACCGGGATCACCACGCTGACCGATGGTGCAATGGCCAGCGCGTCGGACACCGGTCGATACGGCCATCGATCGTGACCGCGGTCGGGACAATTTTGCTCCATCGATGAGCCAGTCACTGTCACCCCTTACGCTGAGGGGCCCCGAGGCGTTCACTGTGAGACGACAGTGCTTCGCCCGCGAGGAGGCGATCACATTGTGCAAGTTCCTATCACGCAACGCGATATCTGCTCCACAGATAATTGCGGGTGCTACCACGCCTTGACTCGGCCCTACTGCGTATGGCGTCGGCGCGTGACCGACGCGGTGGGCGACGCG
>DATJOV010000028.1:0-3243 GCA_035506735.1 Acidimicrobiales bacterium
CCCCGAGGTGGGGGCCCTGGCCCTGCGCTGGGGGGCGGCCAAGGCCATGGCCCATCGCCGCCGGCACGGCCGCTGACCCAGCCCCGGAGCCCAGCCCCTGGGCGCAGCCCCGCACGCCGCGCCCCGGGGCCTCGCTGTGCGGCGCCCGGCGTCCGCGCCGGGTGAGAAGTTCATGCAACGATCACCTGGAGGTCGCATCCCGTTTCCGGATCGTTCACCTCCCGACGATACGGTCCGCAGTGATGAGCTCGGAGGTGACCACCGGTCACGGGGGCCAGGGTCCGGGGGAGGGGTTCGCCCCCGGCGGCGGAGCCGACCCCCTCCCCGTCCCCGCCACGTCGCTCACCGGTGCCCGCCCCGCTCCCGCCCCGGCCCCGACGGCGGTGGGGGTCCTCGAGGCCCCGGCCCTGGCGGTGCGGGACGTGGCCGTGGGCTTCGGCGCCAAGCAGGTCCTGACCGACGTCGACCTGGCCATCGCACCCCACAGCGTCACCGCCCTCATCGGGCCCACGGGGTGCGGCAAGTCCACCCTGCTGCGCTCCTTCAACCGCATGAACGACAAGGTCCGGGGGTACTGGCGCACCGGGGGCATCGAGCTCGACGGGGTGGAGGTGGCCGGGCCCGACATGGACCTCCTCGACCTGCGCCGCCGGGTGGGGATGGTGTTCCAGCGCCCCAACCCCTTCCCCATGTCCATCCGCGACAACGTGGTGGCCGGGGTCCGGGCCCACCGCATGGCCCCCCGGGGCGAGCTCAGCGCCGTGGCCGAGCACTACCTCAAGGAGGTGGGCCTGTGGGCGGCGGTGGCCGACCGCCTGGGGGACTCGCCCTTCCGCCTCTCCGGCGGCCAGCAGCAGCTGCTGTGCCTGGCCCGGGCCCTGGCCGTGCAGCCCGACGTGCTGCTCCTGGACGAACCCACCTCCTCGCTCGACCCCGTCACCACCGAGATGGTGGAGAGCCTCCTGCGCCGGCTGGCCCCCGGGCTCACCATGGTCATCGTCACCCACAACCTGGCCCAGGCCCAGCGGGTGGCCGCCACCACCGCCTTCCTCTACAACGGCCGCCTGGTGGAGTCGGGCGAGACCCGCCAGATCTTCGAGGCCCCCTCCGAGCCCGAGACGGTCAGCTACGTGAGCGGGAGGATCGGATGACCGCCGGCTGAGCCAGGTCCGGGCGGGCGGCTCCTGTCGCCCCGCCCCGTCTCGTCGTCCCCGCAGTCCCCGGTCGTACCCAGCGAAAGGAGCCGTCCCCCCCATGCCCACGCGCTCGTGTCCCCGTCCCGATCTCCGCACCCGCTCCCGCCGGCGCGCCGCCGCCACCGGGGCGGTCCTGGCCGCCGTGGCCGTGGTCCTGGCGGCGTGCAGCTCGTCGCCCAGTGCCTCGACCACCACGACCCAGAAGTCGACCACCACCACGGCGGCGTCGGTCACCCCGGCCAGCCTCGAGAACTGGCCCACCAGCGCCGTGTCGCTGCAGGAGACGGGGTCGAGCCTCCTCTATCCGCTCTTCAACCTGTGGACGGCCGACATCCAGAAGCAGTGGCCCACGGTGTCGATCACCACGGCGTCGACCGGGTCGGGCACGGGCATCTCCTCCGCCGCGGCGGGCACGGTCAACATCGGGGCCTCCGACGCCTACCTGTCGCCGGGCCAGATGACCCAGTACCCCGGGCTGCTCGACGTCCCCCTGGCCATCTCCGGACAGGAGATCGCCTACAACGTCCCGGGCGTGACGGGCAACCTCAAGCTCGACGGGCCCACCATCGCCTCGATCTACGAGGGGAAGGTCACCAACTGGGACGCCAGCCAGATCAAGGCCCTCAACCCCGGGGTGACGCTGCCCAACCTCCCCATCGTGACCGTGCACCGCTCCGACAGCTCGGGTGACACCTTCCTCTTCAGCTCCTTCCTGACGGCGTCGGACCCCTCGGGCTGGACGATCCCGCCCGGCACCACCGTGTCGTGGCCCAACGTGGCCGGCGCCGTGGCGGCGCAGGGCAACGGGGGCATGGTCCAGGCCTGCCAGAAGAACAGCGGCTGCATCGCCTACATCGGGGTCAGCTACCTGAAGCAGGTCACCACGGCCGGGCTGGGCTACGCCGCCCTCAAGAACAAGGCCGGGCACTACGAGCTCCCCACGCAGTCGGCCATGGCCGCCGCCGCCGGGCAGTTCGCCTCCTCCACGCCGGCGTCGGGGGCGGTGTCGATGATCTTCGGCTCCGCCGCCGGGGGCTACCCCATCGTCAACTACGAGTACGCCATCGTGCCCACCAAGCAGCCCAGCGCCCTGGCCGCCCAGGCCGTGAAGGCCGTCCTGGGGTGGGCCATCGACCCCACCGGGGGCAACGCCTCGACCTACCTGGACCAGGTCAACTTCGTGGCCCTGCCCAGCGCCGTGGTGTCCCTGTCGGCCAAGCTCCTCTCCGGCGTGACGAGCTAGGCGGGGGCGGGGGGCGCCGCACCGTGGCCAGCACCAGCCGCACCGGGCTCGCCGTCGTGGCCCCCTCCGGTCCGGGCACCGAGGGCGCACCGCCGCCGCCGGCACCGGCACACGCCGGCGGCGGCACGGGCCCGGGGGGACAGGGCGGCGGGGGGGGCGGCGGGCGGGGGCGCCGGCGGCGCTCCGCCTCGTGGTGGCGGGCCGAGCGCCTCCTCCCCCACGGCCTGCACGTCATGGCCGCCGTCCCCTTCGTGGCGCTGGCGGCCATCGTGGTGGCGCTGGTGTGGAAGGCCCTCCCCGCCGTGCGCTTCAACGGGACGGGGTTCTTCACCCGGTCGGTGTGGAGCCTGGGCAACCTCTACGCCCCCCTGGTCAGCTCGGGGGGGATGAAGCACCCGCCCGAGGCGGCCTACGGGGCCCTGGCCCTCGTCGAGGGCACGCTGGCGTCGTCGGCCATCGCCCTGGTGCTGGCCGTCCCGGTGGCGGTGGGGACGGCCCTGGTGGTGGTGGAGAAGCTCCCGCCCCGGCTCTCGGCCGCCGTCGGCTTCTGCCTGGAGGTCCTGGCCGGGGTGCCGAGCGTGGTCATCGGCCTGTGGGGCTGGTTCAGCCTGGGGCCGTTCCTGGCCCACGACCTGGCCCCCATCTGGGCCGACCACGTGTTCGACCACCTCCCCGACGTCCCCGTGCTGCGCTTCTTCCGGGGCCCGACGGGCGGGGGCACCGGCCTCTTCGTGGCCGGGGTGGTCCTGGCCGTCATGATCCTGCCCATCGTGGCCGCCACCACCCGTGACCTGCTGCGCCAGG
>DATJOV010000029.1:0-5975 GCA_035506735.1 Acidimicrobiales bacterium
AGATGTCGGTGAATTCACCATCGGGGACCGTGACGTGGTGTTGCTCACGGGGGCGGACGCCAACGAGTTCTACTTCCGCGCCTCCGAAGAACAGCTGGACCAGGCCGAGGCCTACCCCTTCATGACGCCGATCTTCGGCCAGGGGGTCGTGTTCGACGCACCGCCCGAACGACGGCGCGAGATGCTCCACAACCAGGCCCTGCGGGACAAGTTCATGCGGGGCCACGCCGCCACCATCGCCGGCGAGGTCGAGACCATGGTGGGGGGCTGGGGCGAGGCCGGGACCATCGACCTCCTCGACTGGTTCGCCGAGCTCACCATCTACACCTCCTCGGCCTGCCTCATCGGCCGCAGGTTCCGCAACGAGCTCGACGGGCGCTTCGCCGCCCTCTACCACGACCTCGAGAAGGGCACCGACGCCATCGCCTACGTCGACCCCTATGCCCCCATCGACAGCTTCCGCCGGCGCGACGAGGCCCGGCTGGGGCTGGTGGCGCTGGTGCAGGGGATCATGGACCGCCGCGACGCCGGGCCGGCCCCCGCCGACGAGGAGCGCGACCTCCTCGACGTGCTCATGTCCATCCGCGAGGCCGACGGGACCCTGCGCTTCTCGGTGGACACCATCACCGGCATGTTCATCTCCATGATGTTCGCCGGGCACCACACCACCTCGGGCACCGCCGCCTGGACCCTCATCGAGCTCCTGCGCCACCCGGCCGAGCTCGAGGCGGTGCGGGCCGAGCTCGATCAGCTCTACGCCCACGGCGAGGAGGTGAGCTACCAGGCCCTGCGGGAGATGCCCCGGCTGGAGTCGGCCGTCAAGGAGGCCCTGCGCCTGCACCCCCCGCTCATCCTGGTGCTGCGGGTGGCCAAGGAGGACGTCGAGGTGGGCGGCTACCGCATCGCGGCGGGGAAGTTCGTGGGGGCCAGCCCGGCCGTGTCGAACCGCATCCCCGAGGACTTCCCCGACCCCGACGCCTTCGTCCCGGAGCGGTACTTCGCGCCCCGGTCCGAGGATCAGGACAATCCGTGGACGTGGATCCCCTTCGGCGCAGGACGCCACCGGTGCGTGGGAGCGGCTTTCGCCATGATGCAGCTCAAGGCCATCTTCTCGGTCCTCCTGCGGCACTGGGACTTCACCCTGGCCCAGCCGCCCGAGACCTACCGCAACGACCACTCCAAGATGGTGGTCCAGCTGGCCCAGCCCTGCGCCGCCGACTACCGGCGCCGGAGCGGCCCGTGAGGGTCGTGGTGGACCGCGACCTGTGCCAGGGGCACGGGGTGTGCGAGTCCGAGGCCCCGGCCGTGTTCGCCGTCGACAAGCAGGGGATCCTCGAGGTCCTCGACCCGTCGCCCCCCGAGGCCGAGCGCGCCCGGGTCGAGGCGGCGGTGTCGTTCTGTCCCACCCACGCGCTCTCGATCCAGGAGGACTGACATGGCCGGCTATCCCTACGCCGAGCTGGAGGAGATGGTGCAGCGCTGGCTGGCCGCCAACCGGGCCGCCCAGGAGGCGGGCGACTGGCGCCCCATGGCCGAGATGTACACCGAGGACGCCACCTACGGCTGGAACATCGGGCCCCACGAGGAGTTCATGGCGGTGGGGCGCGACGAGATCCGCGCCATCGCCCTGGGACTGGAGATGGGCGGGCTCGACGGCTGGACCTACCCCTACCAGAAGGTGCTCATCGACCCCGAGCAGGGCGAGGTCATCGGCCTGTGGAAGCAGGTCGCCGACAGCACCCGTCCCGACGGCACCCCGTACGAGGTCGCCGGCCTGGGCGGGAGCTGGTTCCGCTACGCCGGCGACTGGCGCTGGTCGTGGCAGCGCGACTTCTTCGACGTGGGCAACGCCACCGCCCTGTTCATCGAGATGATCAAGGCCGACGCCCTGTCCGAGGGGATGAAGCGGCGCATGGAGCGGGCCGCCTCGGGCGAGCTGCTCCCCGGCCACTACCGCCTGGGCCAGGCCCCGGCCGGGCTGTGGGACTGACCCCGGTCAGGGCCTGATCCACTCCTCGCCGGGCTCGAGGATGCGCACGCTCTCCTCCACCTCCACCTCCACCCGCACCTCGTCCCGGGCCGTGGAGTAGGCGGCGCGCCGTCCCCCGTGGCCGCTCGGATGGGTGAGGGCCCGGGCGATGCGGGGCGGGTCCCAGCCCCACTTGGCCAGCCCTGCCGCCGCCTGCACCAGCGACACCTCGCCCCGGCGGTAGCCGTCGGTGAGCTCCAGGGGTGCGGCGTAGGTGCGGCCCTGGATGCGCTGGGCCTCGAACTCCGTCCCGGTGGTCTGCGCCATGGCCACCCATGATGGAGCCCCCTCCCGGGCGGAACGGGGATGGGCGCCCCGCGCTACGCCGGGGGGAGGACCGGCGGGAGGATGGTGGGGGGCCCGAACGGGGCCAGCGGCACCACGGGCACGCCGTCGGGGACGGCGGCCCGCCGGCGCGACCGGCGCCGGCGCGTGGTCCCGCTCACGCGCCGGGCGGCGCTCAGGGCGGAGACGGCCTGGGGACGGTGCTGCATCTCGTGGGTGATGGGGGCGAGCAGCCCCCGCTGGTCGAGGCGGACGAAGGCCTCCACCACCCGGGGCTCGAACTTGGTGCCGGCCCCCGACGCCACCACCTCCACGGCGGCGTCGTGCACCAGGCTCTGGTGGCGGTAGGGCTGCTCGTGGGTGAGCAGGTCGTAGGCGTCGGCCACGGCCACGATGCGGGCCAGCTGCGGGATGTGCTCCCCGGCCAGGCCGTCGGGGTAGCCCGAGCCGTCCCAGCGCTCGTGGTGGGAGCGCACCGCCGCCGCCATCGGCCACAGCCGGGGCCCGAGCGCCAGGACCAGGGCCTCCCCGGCCAGGGTGTGGCGGCGCAGCTCGCTCCACTCGTCGGAGCTGAAGCGGCCCCGCTGCTTCTGGAGGATCCGCTCCGACACGGTGAGCTTGCCCACGTCGTGGAGGACGGCCACCCACGTGAGCACGCCGAGGTCGGCGCTGGGCAGGCCCAGGACCTCGCCCACCAGGGCGCTGATCTTCCCCACCCGGGCCGAGTGCTGGGCCGTGCCCCGGTCGTAGACCGTCTCGGCCCGCTGCAGGGCGGGGAGGAGCTCGAGGTGGCTGGCGATGGTGTCGTACATACCTGTTGCACAACGTCGTCACGACGGCGCTGCCTGGCGTAGGAGCCAACGGCCCCCGGCCCCGGTGCCCAAGGTCCCGAGCCGCCCGGCCCGGGCCTGGCCCCGGCGCACGGGCCGACACAGCGAGGCGGCCCGGCTCAGCCCGGCGGGGGGAGCCCGATGGGGTTGGGCACCGGCACCACCCCGGCCCCGGCCACGGCCCGGGCCCAGGGGGCCAGCAGGGCCCGCAGCTCGGCCGTGCCCGAGGGTCCCAGCCGCTCCCACGGCGCCGCCGCCAGGCGGTCGGTGACGGCCTCGATCTCGTCCCGGGCCGCCGCCCCGGCGGCCGTGGCGGTGCCGTCGGGGTGGATCCAGCCCCGGGCCTCGAGCACCGCCGCCGCCTCGTCCCACTCCCCGTCGTCCCAGCCCCGGGCGGCCTGGAGCATGGCCCGGGGGACGGCCCCCGTGGCGGCCATGGAGACCAGGGCGCCCCGGCCGTCCAGGCCCGCCGCCACCAGGGCGGCCAGGTGGCCGTCGCCCCGGTGCTCGCGCAGGACGGTGGCGGCCTGCCACAGCGCCGCCACGGGGTCCGAGGGCCAGGGCAGGGCGGCGTTGGCGGCCCCCAGGGGACGGCCCTCGGTGGCGAGGCCCTCGAGGGCGCCCCGCCCCAGCTCGGCCGCCCGGGCCAGCTCGGCGCGGTCGGCCCCGGCCAGGACGCGGGCCAGGGCGGCCCCGGCGCCGGCCAGCCGGGCCTCGAGCACCCGCTCGGGCGGGGCGAAGGCCCAGGCGTCGGGGAGGGCCCGGGCCACCCGGGCGGGATGGAAGGTGAAGAAGGTGGCGTGCACCACGGCCGGCCCCACCGCCCCCATGGGGGCGGCCCTCCCGGCGAAGTACCCCATCCAGAATCCCCGGAGGCCGGCGGCGGCGAAGGCGGCCGCCGCCTCGTCGGCGAAGTAGACGACGGCGTGGACGGGCTCGAACAGCCGCCACATGGCCCGGGCGACGGGCTCGGCCCCGTCCGGGCCGGGCGGGGGGAGGTCGGTGCGGGATGCGGCCACGGCGCCCATGCTGCACCATGGGACCCGTGCCGGGACCACGTGAGGAGCAATTCGGCCTGGGCGGGGCGGTGGCGGTGGTCACGGGGGCGTCCTCGGGCCTGGGGCGGCGCTTCGCCCTCGACATGGCGGCCCGCGGTGCGGTGGTCGTCGGCCTGGCCCGGCGGGCCGACCTGCTCGAGGACCTGGCCCGGGAGCTGCACCGGTCGTCGCCCTCCTCCTCGGTGCGGGTGTGCGACGTGGCCGACACCGACGCCTTCGTGGCCGCCCTGGCCGAGATCGAGGCCGGGCACGGCCGCATCGACGTGCTCGTCAACAACGCCGGGACGGGCCAGCCCCACGGCGAGGGCGAGCCCGGCCTGGCCGACCACCGCCGCGTCATGGCCACCAACTACTTCGCACCGGTGGCGGGCACCCTGGCCGTGCTCCCCGGCATGCGGGCCCGGGGCCGGGGCGTGGTGGTCAACGTCTCCTCCGACAGCGGCCGGGCCCCGAGCCCCCACGAGGCCGCCTACAGCGCCTCGAAGGCGGCGCTGAGCGCCTTCACCGAGAGCCTCTCCTACGACGTCGAGGGGAGCGGGGTCCACCTGCACGTCCTGTACCCGGCCTGGGTGGCCACGGCCATGGGGACCGAGGCGGTGGAGCGGGGCATGCCCATGCCCCCGCCCATGGTGCGGCGCACCGAGGCCCAGGTGTCCGAGCTCCTCCTGGCCCGCATGGGGGGCCGCCGGGTCGACATCGACGCCGCCCCCGTGGCCCGCCTGGCCCCGGTGGGGCGGGCCCTGTTCCCCGGCGCCTACCGCAGGGCCCTCAAGAAGACGGCGGGCTGAGCCGGCGGCGGGCCGGGGCCGCCGTCACACGAGCAGGCGCACCTGCGACACCGTCACGGCCCGGCCCCCGAGCACCACCCTGTCGCCCTCACGGCGCATCCGCACCACGCCGCCCCTGGCCGAGGCCTGCTCGCCCACCAGCTCGTGGCGGCCCAGCCTGGGACCCCAGTAGCCGGCCAGGGTGCAGTGGGCCGATCCCGTGACAGGGTCCTCGGGGACGCCCACGGCGGGCCCGAAGAACCGGCTCACGCAGTCGATGCCGGGGCGGTCGCCGGGGGCGGTGATGAGCAGGCCCCGCGTCCCCAGGGCGGCGATGGCGGCGAAGTCGGGCCGGAAGCCACGGACGGCGGCGGCGTCGGCCAGCTCCACCAGGATGTCGGCCCGGGACCGGGCCACGGCCCGCACGGCGGCGGGGTCGCCGAAGGCGGCGGGGAGGGACCCGGCCGGGTAGGCCACCCGGAGCTCGTCGGCGGGGAAGTCCATCTCGATCCACCCCCCGGCCACCGGGGTGCACACCAGCTCGCCGCTGCGGGTGTGGAAGCGGCCCGCCCCTCCGAGGACGTGGGCGCTGGCCAGGGTGGCGTGCCCGCACAGGTCGATCTCGACCAGGGGCGAGAACCAGCGCAGGTCGTGGGCGCCGTCGGGGCGGGGCACCACGAAGGCCGTCTCCGACAGGGCCATCTCGGCCGCCACGGCCTGCATGCGGTCCTCGTCGGGGAAGGCGTCGAGGACGGCCACGGCGGCGGGGTTGCCGGCGAAGGGACGGTCGGTGAAGGCGTCGACGACGGTGAGGTCCATGCACCAGGATCCCACCCCCCGGGGCGCCCCCCGGGCGGCCCCGGGCCCTAATAACTCCCGGTAGCGGTTGAACGCGGACATCCTCCCCGGTCAGGGTTCGGATTCGCGTTCCAACCATTCCCGAGGAGGATGTCGTGTCCAACCGTAAGCGACCCGAGCTGACCCGTGGCGATCACCGGCGCAATGA
>DATJOV010000030.1:0-10313 GCA_035506735.1 Acidimicrobiales bacterium
CGCCGGGATGAGTTCGTCGATGGCGGAGTTGATGGCCGAGTACTCACCGCCGATGCCCATGCCCGTGAGGAAGCGGAAGGTGAAGAACATGGCGACGTCGCGCGAGGTGGCGGTCAGGACGGTGGCCGCCAGATAGAGACCCAGGGTCACGAGGAAGAGCCGCCGCCGCCCGAGGCGGTCGGTGAGGTGGCCGAAGAGCAGGGCTCCCACGCAGGCCCCGGCCACATAGACGCTGGCGGCGTCGCCGACCTGGGCCGTGGTGATGGTGATCCCGCTTCCGGCCTTGGTCAGCGTGCTCCCGACCGCTCCCACGATGGTGACTTCGAGGCCGTCGAGGATCCACACCGTCCCCAGGCCGACGAGGACCATCCAGTGCCAGCGCGACCAGGGGAGCCGGTCGAGCCGACCGGGAACGTCGGTCTCGGTGGCCCCGGCCCCGTCGCGCCCTTCGTCCTGGCCGACCGCCCCGTCGGCGACGCGTTCGATGGCCATGCGGCCCTCATACCCGCGCCACCGACCCGCGTAACGGCGCCGGCCCGAGGCACCGGGGGCCGGGGATGCGACTCACTCGGCGATGCCGTCGTGGCCCTTGTTCGTGGCCGTGGCCAGCACGGCGGTGAGCACGCGGGCGCTCACGCGCCCGGCGCGCTCGGGCGTGTAGTGGGCCAGGCAGTTCGTGGCGAAGCCCGACAGCTGCAGGGCGAAGGCGTCGACGACCCAGCCGGGTGGGCGCCCCTTCCCATCCGCCAGCCGCCAGGCGTGCTGGGCGACCTGGGCCGCGAAACCGGCCCGGCGCCGGTCGCGCTCCTCGGGCGAGACACCGGGCTGTGCGACGTGGAGATCCCAGAAGGCACGCCCGATGATCCGGGTGTTGAGGTCGTGCAGGGTGGTGGCGGTCTGCTCCAGCCAGGCGTCGAGCACCACGCCCGGGGGTGGTGGCCCGGGCAGGAGCCGCTCGTAGCTCTCGAGGATCTCATCGACAGCGGCGGCCAGGAGTTCGGTGTGCGTGGTGAAGTGGCGGAAGACGGTGCGCCTGCTCACCCCGGCCGCCAGGGCGATCTCGTCCACCGTGGCGTCGAAGCCGCTCCGGGCCAGGGCCGCCACCGCCCCCCGCACGATCCGGGTCCGGACGACGGCCCGGGTCTCCTCCCCGAGGGTGGGTCGGTGGTCGCCGTGCGCGCCGTCGCTGCCTCGCTTCGCCACGGTGTGACGAACCCCCTGACTCGACCGCCGGCGCCGCCGCGCCCCCGGGGCCGCCGTGCTTGACATCGTAACACGCCTATGTGACACTCATGGGTGCCAGATGAGACACTCCAGGGCGCCACACCCTCAGGGCGGTGAGGGCCCCTGCCCTCCCCCCGGTGCCATGGTCTGCTCACAGCCGTTGCTCATCCACAGAGACGGGACCGGGACCTGCGCCGCCCCCGGGTGCCTCCACTCGACCCTGGCCGAGGCGGTGGTCCGGCACCGGACCGTGGTCAATTGCCAGGCGGTGCTGGGCCGGCGCTGCGCCGTGTGCCACCGCCCCGCCCGCGGCCCCCTGGCGGGGATGGCATCCGGCCGTGCGGTGGAGCTCTGTCCGGGCTCGGCGCTCGTCCACGCCGACCTCGGTCTCGAGTGCTCCGAAGCGGCGTGTGTCACCACCGCCGAACGCGGATCGTGGCTCGCCCGCCACGCCGACGTGCGCAGCTGCAGCTCGCTGGCGGGCGGCTGCCCGACCTGTGGCGGGGACCTGTCGCCCTGAGGTTCCGCCCCGGCGTGGTGCTCCCCGTCCCAGCCTCCCGTGGCGCCGGTGTCCGGTCCGGCCGTGGCCCGGAGGTCGCGGGCGGGGTCGCGGTACAGTCGGGTGGGGCGCGCCGGGTGCCCCGAGGTGGGCCATGGACGATCCGGTGATCGACGGATTCGTGGACGGCTGGGATCGTCACGACGGTCGCGCCATCGCCGCCGCCATGACCGCCGACGCGGTGTACGAGGTCGTCCCCCAGGGTCGCATCTTCGGACCTGACAAGGTCGAGGAGCAGGTCGGCTTCATGCACAGCCTGTCGTCGGACTTCTCGATGCGGCAGGTCTCGGCCGTCCACGAGGGTGACTCCCACGCCGTGGAATGGGAGATGTCGGGCACCAACGACGGCCCCTTCGAGCCGTTCCACCTCCCGCCCTCGGGGCGCCACTTCACCATCCGAGGGGCCTGGTTCCTGCGGACCGCAGAGGGCAAGGTCCAGCACTGCCGGGCCTACTGGGACTTCGCCAGCCTGCTCCAGCAGATCGGGGCCCGGCCGACGGGGGAGATGGCGTGGCAGCTGGCCGTGTGGGCCGAAGAAGCCCCCGACCAGGGCTAGCCCCTCGATCCCGCCAGGGCCGGTGTGCAAGACTTCGGCGGGTTCGGGACCGGCCCCGCGGCGTGGCCGGGGCGGTCGGGCCGGGCGGGGGAGCGTGTGATGGACCACCGGGTGGCTCGTGGTCGGCGAAGGCCATTGAGGAGCAGCGTTGCGGTGCGCCTGCTCACGGCCACGGCCGTCACCTCGCTCGTGGTCGGCAGCGCCGCCGTCCTGAACGCCGTGACGGACGCGTCGGCCCAGGCGGCCACCTGGGTCAGCCAGTCGCTCCCCGGCAACGGTGCCGGCTCGTTCTCGGGCGTGACCTGCCCCTCGTCCACCCACTGCTGGGCCCTGGGTTTCGACCCCAGCGGCTCCGAGGGGGTCGTGGACGTCACCACCAACGGTGGAGCCACGTGGGCCCGCCAGAGCGTCCCGTCGGGCACCGGCCCCCTGGCGGCCATGGCGTGCTCCTCGACCGCTGCCTGCGTCGCGGTGGGCACCGACCCCACCGACACCTACGCCCAGGTGCTCGTCACCGCGAACGGCGGCACGACGTGGAGCGAGCAGACCCTGGCCAGCACGCTGGGCCCCCTGGCGGGCATCGCCTGCCCCTCGGCCTCGGACTGCGTGGCGGTGGGCTCGGACCCCACCGATACCGAGGCCGAAGCCCTCGTGTCCTCCGACGGAGGCGCAACCTGGACAGGGGCCACGGTGCCGAGCGACGACGGGCCGCTGTCCGGTGTGGCCTGCGTGGGCGCATCGACGTGTTGGGCCGTGGGATCGGACCCGACCGACACCACGGGCGTGGCCGTGGCCAGCACCGACGGCGGCGCAACCTGGAGCGACGAAGCCGTCCCCGGCGGCACCGGTCCCCTCTCCGGTGTCGCCTGCCCGTCGGCGTCGCACTGCTGGGCCGCAGGTGCGCTTCCCGGCCTGAGCGAGGGCGAGGTCATCGCCACCACCACGGGGGGCACGGCGTGGGCAGCCCAGACCCTCCCGACCGGCACCGTCCCGCTCGTGGCCGTGAGCTGCGTCTCGGTCTCGGACTGCTGGAGCGTGGGCGCCTCGGTCACGGCCACCAGTGGCCAGATCGTGGCCACCACGAACGGGGGCGGTGCATGGGGGACCCAGACGATTCCGGGCGGGGCAGGCCCCCTCTACGCCGTGACCTGCGTCTCTGCCAGCGCCTGCTGGGCTGGCGGCAACGACGCCACCGACACCGTGGGGGTGGTGGTGGGAAGCGCCAACGGGGGCGCCACCTGGACCGTCGAGTCGTCGGGCGGGATCGGGCCCGAGGCGGCCATTTCGTGCCCGACGACAGCCGACTGCTGGGCCGTGGGGAGCGACCCCACCGACACCGTGGGGCAGATCGTGGTGACCACCAACGGCGGCGCCACCTGGAGTGCCCAGTCGGTCCCGGCCGGCACAGGTCCCCTCATCGACGTCGACTGCACCTCGTCGGCGGACTGCTGGGCGGTGGGGAGCGACCCGGACTACACCGTGGCCGTGGTCCTCGCCACGACCAACGGGGGCGCCACGTGGAGCGCCCAGCCCATGCCCGGCGATGCCGGTCCCCTGAACGGCGTGGACTGCATCAGCTCGGCCGAGTGCTGGGCCGTGGGCGTCAACGCCGCCGACACCAAGGGCGCCGTCCTCATCACCACCGACGGCGGGGCCAAGTGGAAGGACCAGACCGTCCCCGGCGCGGTGGGATCGCTGGCCGCCATCTCCTGCCTGGGCATCTACACCTGCTTCTCGGTGGGGGCCAACCAGGCCGACACCGGGGCCGAGGTCCTGAGCACCACGAGCGGGGGCGGGACGTGGAGTGCCACGGCTCTCGCCGCCAGCACCGGTCCCCTCACCGGCGTGTGGTGCGTGACGACCACCGTGTGCGAGGGCGTGGGGAGCGACCCCACCGACACCTATGCCACCGCCGTCGGCACCACCAACGGGGGCGCGTCCTGGACCCTCCAGTCGGTCCCGGCCGGGGCAGGACCGCTGGCGGGGGTGCGGTGCCTCTCGGCCTCCAGCTGCCTGGCGGTGGGCACCGATCCCACCGACAGCGACGCCGAGGTGCTCGGAACCGCCAACGGCGGCGCATCGTGGACGGCCCAGACCGTCCCCGCCACCGCCGGCCCCCTGGGGGGCCTGGCCTGCGCCTCGGCCGCGGCCTGTTGGGCGGCCGGCTCCGATCCCACCTCGACGTACGCCTCGGTGATCACCACGAGCGGGTCCTCGGGTCCGCCCCCCACCACGACGACCACCTCCACCCCGACTTCGACGACGTCGGGCGGTGCGACCACCACCACCTCCACCTCGACCACCTCGACGAGCACGACATCGACCACCACGACCACCACCACGCCGACGACGTCGGTCACCACCACCCAGGTGACGCCGGCCCAGGTGACCCTGGGACCGTCGGGGACCGTCACCGACGACGTCACCGTCCAGGGCGGCCCCACCTACGGCCCCCCCACGGGGACGGTGGCCTTCTACGTCTGCCAGAGCGGGACGTCACCCTCGCTCACCGCCGCCCCGTGCCCGGCGGTGGGTGCCAACCTCCTCGGCACGGCGCACGCCACGGCCGGCTCCGGGGACGCCTCGCACGCCACGTCGCCCGTCACCACCCCCACCTCGGCCGGTACGTGGTGCTTCTCGGCCACCTTCACGAGCAGCTCGAGCTACCAGTCCTCGTCGGACAACACGACCTCGTCCGACCTCGACCCGGCCGAGTGCGTCCTGGTGGGGGCCTCGCCATCGGTGACGGCGAGCTACGTGTCGGCCGCCTCGATCACCCTCGGGCCCTCGGGCACGGTGGACGACGCCGTGACCGTGAGCGGCAACGTCGTGGGCGGAGCCCCAAGCGGCACGGTGGCCTTCTACCTGTGCCGGACGAGCACGGCCTCCACCCTCAGCCCCGGGACGTGCCCGGCGGGGACGACACCCGAGGACAGCGGGGAGACCCTCGTCGCCGGGGCCGGTGACAACGCCAGTGCCACCTCGAGCTCGGCTACCCCCACCGGCGCCGGCACGTGGTGCTTCTCCGCCGTCTACGGGGGTGACGCCAATTACCTCTCGTCCTCCGACAACACCGCCGCCGACCCTGCCGACCCCGACCAGTGCGTGCTCGTCACCTCGGCATCGTCGTCGGTGGCCGCCTCGGTCTCGGCCGCGACGGTCACCGTCGGCACCGGGGTCTCGGCCCGGGCCGTCGTGACCGGCAACAGCGCCGGTGGCCCGCCCACCGGGTCGGTGGCCTTCTACGTGTGCGGGCCGGAGACCGGGCCCTCGGTGTGCGCCTCGACCGGCTCTGCCGAGGGCGTCCAGGCCCTCACCGCCTCGGCCGCCACCGCCTCGGCCGCCACCTCGTCTGCCTTCCGCCCCCCGGCCGCCGGGGTCTACTGCTTCGCCGCCGTCTTCGAGCCCTCGGGGCCCGACTACACCCCCTCGTCCGCCAACCGGACGGGCACCGCCGTGCCCGGCGGTTGCGTCCGGGCCGTGCTGGCCGCCTACGCCTTCACCAGTGGCGCCAGCAAGACGGTCACGGCCGGTGAGGGCTTCACCTTCCAGGTGGCGGCCTACGGCTCCCCCGCCGCCAAGATCACCAAGAAGGGCCACCTGCCCAAGGGCGTCCACCTGGTGGACAACGCCGGGGGCGGGTCGGCCACGCTGGAAGGGACGCCCGGCACCAAGCGGCTCGGACCCTTCGTCGTCACGTTCCGGGCCACCTTCGGCACGGGGAAGGCCAAACACCTCGCCACCCAGGTCTTCACCCTGACCGTGGTCCGCTGACCGGGGGCGTCCCCCTCCGGCGGCCCGCCTGACGCCGGCGTCACGTTGCACGTGGCAGTCCAGGGTGTCATCCTGACACCCGGGGGGGCCATCCGAGGACGTGGGGTCCGGCGAACCCGCCAGCGCCGGGCCCCACCCCTCCTCGGCCCGCTCCGGGCCGGCTCCGGGCCCCGGGAGAGACGCCGAGGCGACCGGCGCGTGGCGGGACGGTGACGTCCTCGTCACGGGACGGTGACGTCCTCGTCACGGGACGGTGACGGCCCTGCTCAGGGTGCCGGCGCCACCGTCGTCGGACCTCGAAGCGGCTTGATCGGGAGTTGACATCCCGTTGGCGACGGGGTGACTCCGTGCCGCCATACTCACAGCCGGGACCAGTCGACCCGACGGCACGACGAAACCCGGCACGCCAGCGGCACGGCCTTCTCGCAGATCGGCAGCACCATGGACGCCAGCACCGCCCGCCCGAACCCCGGTCACGCGGCGATCTCCGACAACTCGCACCCCGGTGACGGACCACGGGGGGGCGGGTGCCCTGCCTTCGCCTCGGAGGGGGCCGAGGGCCCAGCCGACACGCTCTACTACTGGGACTACCTCGACCTCGACCGCCTGCTCCAGGCCCAGCGCCCCAAGAGCGCGGTGGCGGGGGATCCGCAGCACGACGAGCACCTCTTCATCTGCGTCCACCAGACGGCCGAGCTGTGGTTCAAACAGATCCTGGTGGAGTTGGAGTCCGTCCTCGCCATCTTCGACCGTCTCGGTGGGGCGGAGGAGTCGTTGCCGTCGGTGCTGGCCCGGCTCGAGCGGATCGACCAGATCGTGCGCCTGCTCATCGTCCATCTCGACGTGCTCGAGACGATGACGCCGCTCGACTTCCTCGACTTCCGGGGATTCCTCGTTCCCGCGTCGGGGTTCCAGAGCGTCCAGTTCCGTCTGATCGAGAACCGCTTCGGCTTGCGGGCCGACGACCGGCTCAGGGTCGAGGGCCAGTGCTACGCGGCCACGCTGCGCTCCGACCACGCGGCGCGGGTCGAGGACTCCGAGGCGGCCCCCTCGCTGTTGGACCGGGTCGAGTCGTGGCTGGCGGCGTTCCCCCACGTCCGGACGGCTGCCTTCGACTTCCCCGCCGCCTACCGCCAGGCAGTGGTGGCGCTGCACGAGGGGGAGCGTGCCCGCATCGCCGACGGTCTCGCCGGCCAGGACGTGCTGCGGCGCAAGCGCCTCAAGGGCTTCGACAGCGGTGCCCGCAAGTTCGAGGCCGTCCTCGACCGCGCCGGCTGGGATGCGGACGTGGCCCAGGGCCGGCGGCGGCTGTCCTACGATGCCTTCATGGCGGCCCTCTTCATCACCTCGTATCGGGACGAGGCCCGCCTGCACCTCCCGTCGCGGGTCCTCACGGCGCTCGTCGACATCGACGAGTCCTTCACGGTGTGGCGCCAACGCCACGCCCTGCTGGCGCACCGCATGCTGGGGCGCCAGACCGGGACGGCCGGCAGCGGCTACGCCTACCTGGACGAGACGGCCAAGCGCTACAAGGCGTTCAAGGACCTGTTCGACATCTCGACCTACCTGGTGCCCCGGTCGGCCCTCCCCCCGCTCCCCACCGACGCCCGCCATGCCCTCGGGTTCCGGCACGCCTCCTGACGTCGTCTCCGGGTCCGGCTCCTCGGCGGGCCCCGGGACGAGGGAGTCGGTGCGGGCGCGCCTGGCGTGGAAGCTGCGGTCGGTGGCCATGTCTCCCCGCGTCCCCTTCGAGCTGCGGTGCCGCATGGAGTACTGGGCCCGGCGCCGGGCCTGGCCAACGCCCATCCCCACCACCTTCGAGCAGAAGCTCCTGTGGAAGATGGTCCACGACCGCCGCCCCCTGCTCACGACCTTCGCCGACAAGGTCGCCGTGCGGGAGTACGTGGCGGAGCGGATCGGCCCCGAGGTCCTCACCGAGCTGTACGCCGTGGTCGAGGATCCGGGCACCCTCGACCCCACGGCACTGCCCCGGGAGTTCGTGGTCAAGCCCAACCACGGGTCGTCCATGGTCTGGATCGTGGCCGACTGGGGTCCCGACACACCCCGGGTGGCCGAGAACACTGCCGTGGTCCCGGGCAACCAGGTGACGACCAACCGCGACTCGCTCGACTGGGACCAGCTGGTGGCCACCTGCCGCCGCTGGCTCCGCACCGACTACTCCGACGGCTCACGGGAGTGGGCGTACCGCAACATCCCCAGGAAGATCCTGGTGGAGGAGCTCCTGGGCGGAGCGAGCGGGATCCCCGCCGACTACAAGTTCTTCGTCTGCAACGGGGTGGCCCGGCGGGTGGAGGTGCACGTCGACCGCTTCGACGACCACAGCGTGTGCTTCTTCGATCGGGACTGGTCCCAGGTCGAGGCGGACATCGACTTCCCCATCACCGATCCCCCCCCGCCCTCACCTGCCACCCTGGACGCCATGCTGGCCATGGCCGAGGCGCTCGGGCAGGACACGGACTTCGTCCGGGTGGACCTCTACGACCTCGCCGGACGGATCGTCTTCGGCGAGCTCACGAGTTACCCCGGTGGCCTCTCTGCCGGGCGGTACTACCCCGAGGCCACCGGCCTGGGGGAGCACTGGGTGCTGCCCCGGCGCTACCGCTGAGGCCGGTCGCCCGCCACGGCCCGGCGTCCCCCCTCACGCCAGGAGCTCGTCGAGGGCCCGGGGACGATCCCCCACACGGGACCGTCCCGCCGATCGACTCGCCGTGCCCCACGCCCGGGAGCGCGACGTAGCGGACGGGATCCCACCCCCCTGGGCCCGGTCCCGGTCTCGCTCGCTCAGGGCGGGGGGGACGGCGTCGTCGTCGAGCCCGGGCACGAGGGTCTGGGGCGCGCCGAGGGGGAGCAGCTCGGCCGGGAGGCCTGCCGGTAGCGGTCCGGCCGGGCCCCCGAGGATCCCCGGTCGCCCGTACTCGACGGTCAAGGCGACCCAGCCCCGGGCCACGACCGACCCGGCCACCCGGCGCATGAGCACCCTGGTGGAGGCGCCGCGCCAGAACCCCCCGTGCAGGAGGACGACCACGGGCCGGTGCGAGCCGCCCCCCTGGGTGTCCACAACTCGCCCACCGGGGAGCGCCGGCGTCAGGTGCGGGTGATGCGCAGGGCGAAGTAGAGCACGGAGCCCACGAGGACAGCGGTGATGAGGAGGATCTCCGTGGTGTGGGAGAGATGGATCGTCGCCATCGTCACCGCCGATCGTGCCGGTCGTCGTCTGCAGCCATATCGGTCGGATCGACGCCGGACTTGAACCCGTGCCGGCCTCCCGGTGCCGGGCCCGGGATCGGGCCGGGCCGGGGTCAGGGGGCAAGACCACGTGGGTGGCCACGGCGCTGACGACCAGGGCCCTCACGGCGGCGCCACGGGACCGAGGAGGCCGGGGGCGGCGTCCCCCGCTGCCGTCAGGGAGGTGGCACGGAGCGGACTCCACGGCGCCGACGGCGGGGATCCCCGGGCAGGGCCGAGGCGACCGAGAGGCGGCAGGCGGCATTCGCACCCCTCGACGCGGCGCCGCGGTCCGAGGCCCGGCTCGAGCCAGGCAGGAAGCCGGGTCCGGGGCCAGGCGCCCGACCTGCCCGGGGATGAACGCCATGGCGGCGACGACCGCCAGGATGCCGAACGCCGACACCACCGCCCGGGGGAGCGGCACCCGCCACGGCCATGGGCCGCCACCGCACTAGTCGTGGTCCCTCACGCCGAAGCGGGTGAACACGGTGAGGGCACCGATGACGAGGGCGACACCGGCCCCGAGGTAGAGGACGTCGACCCCGCTCTGGAAGTCGACAAGGACCTCGGTGAACGAGACCGCTGCCACCAGGACGACCATGGAGATGACCCTGAGCTTGAGATCGTTCAGGTCCCGCATCACGAGCCAGCCCGGGAGCACACCGCGCCGGTCCTCCACGTCGTCACGGGCCAGGAACAGCTCGTAGAACCCGAGGGCGCCGATCAGGGTGGTGGCACCCACCAGCGAGACGTCGACCAGGAGCACGAAATAGCCGACGTTCTCGCGGACGGGGAACGGGTGCGCCACGACGTGGCGCACCGAGTCGACGAACAGCACCACCCCGTAGACGAAGGCGCCCACCGCCACGAGCAGCAGCAGGACGACCGGGATGGCGATGAGGTAGCGGGTGCCGGCCAGGATCCTCTCCAGATCCGGTGCCCGCCGGCCCTCGT
>DATJOV010000031.1:0-2385 GCA_035506735.1 Acidimicrobiales bacterium
ACGGCCCCGCACGACACCAGGCCCACGAGCACCGAGGCCCCGACCCAGGCCCGGGCCGCGGGCCACCGCAGCACAGCGGCGGGACCGGCCCCGCCGGCCCGGAGGCGCCGCCCGCCGCCCGGGCCCGCCACGGCTCAGCTCCCGGGTGCGACCGACACCGGCGACGCCACCCCGGCGCCGTCGTCGCTCCCGCCGCCGCCGTGGCCCACGCCGGGGACGGCGGCGGGGGGGCGGGTCAGGCGCTGGCGGAAGACCCAGTAGGTCCAGGCCTGGTAGCCGAGCACGAAGGGGACGAAGCAGGCCGCCACGACGGTCATGACCACCAACGTGGTGTGGCGGGAGGCGGCCACGGCGATGGTGAGGGAGTGGGCCGGGGCCGAGCTCGAGGGGAGGACGTCGGGGAACATGCGGCCGAACACGGCCCCCACGGCGGCCACGATGGCGCCGCCCGTGGCGGCGAAGGCCCATCCCGCCCGCCCCCGGCCGACGGACACGGTGGCCCCGGCCACGAGCGCCACGGCCGCCACCCCCAGGACCAGGGGGAGGACGGCGGACACCGAGCCGGGGACCGACCCCCGTCCCGTCAGGGCCACCAGCAGCACGGCCAGCCCCAGCAGGACGGCGGCGGCCACCCCCACGCCCCGGGCCAGGCGGGTGGCGCGCTCGGCCACGGTGCCGGTGGTCTTGAGCGACAGGAAGACGGCGCCGTGCAGGGCGAAGAGGGCCAGGCTGGCCAGCCCGCCCACCAGCGCCACGGGATGGAGCAGTCCGAGCAGCCCGCCGTCGTAGCGGCCTCCGGGACCGAGGGGGAGGCCGTGGGCCAGGTCGGTGAAGGCCACGCCCCACACCACGGCGGGGACCAGGCTGCCGGCCCAGTTGGCCACGTCCCAGGTGCGGCGCCAGGCCGGGCTGTCGACCTTGTCCCGGAACTCGAAGGACACGCCCCGGGCGATCAGTGCCAGCAGGACGAGGAAGAGGGCGAGGTAGAACCCGCTGAACATCCTGGCGTACCACAGGGGGAAGGCGGCGAAGGTGGCGCCGCCGGCCACGAGCAGCCACACCTCGTTGCCGTCCCACACCGGTCCCACGGCGTTGAGGCACAGCCGGCGGTCGAGATCGTCCCCGGCCACCAGGGGGGTGATCACGGCCACGCCGAAGTCGAAGCCCTCGAGGAAGAAGTAGCCGGCCCACAGCAGGCCGATGAGGGCGAACCAGGTGGTGTTGAGCGGGGCGAAGGGCATGGGGCGGCCTCAGTAGACGAGACCGGGGACGGCCCCGGGCTCGTGGGCGGGTCCGGTGTCGTCGAGGGTGCGGCGCGCGGCGCGCGTCATGAGCACGGCGTCGACGGCGCCGAGGACGGAGTACACGAGGAGGAACCCGACCAGGGTGGCCACCACGTCGGCCGTCCCCACGGGTGAGACGCCCCTGGCGGTGCGCATGAGCCCGTAGACGATCCAGGGCTGGCGGCCGGCCTCGGTGAAGATCCATCCCGTGGTGTTGGCCAGGAAGGGCAGGGCCATCCCCACCAGCGCCGCCACCCGGAAGGCACGGCTGTGCAGCAGTCGCCGCCGGCGCGACAGGACCACGCCCCACGCCGTGAGCAGGATCATGAGCATCCCCGCCCCCACCATGAGCCGGAACGACCAGTACGTGAGCCAGATGACGGGCACGTAGCTGCCCGGGCCGTGGGCGGCGACCTCGGCCTGCTGGACCTGGTTGATGCCCCGGACCTGCCCGTCCCAGCTGAGGTCGGCGATCATGCTGAGCACGTGGGGGACCCGGATCTGGAACACGGGATTGCCCGAGAGGTTCCCGACGGTGAGGATCGAGAAGCTCGCCCCCTTCTGGGTGTTGTAGAGCGCTTCGGCGGCGGCCATCTTCATGGGCTGCTGGCTGTCCATGAGACGGGCCTGGGCGTCGCCGGCGACGCTCGTGAGGAGCACGGCCACCAGGGTGAAGGCGGCCGCCATCCCCGCCGCCCGGGTGAAGGCGCGCCGGTGGTCGCTGCCCTCGGGCTCGCGGTGCCCCCGCCACATGCTGATCCCGAGGACCAGGAGCCCGCCCGTGGTGAGCGCCCCGAGGACGGTGTGGGCGAAGGACTCCCACAGCGTGGAGTTGCCCAGCACGGCCCAGAAGTCGGTGAGCACGGCCTGGCCGTGCACCACCTTGTAGCCCACGGGGTGCTGCATCCAGGCGTTGGCGGCGAGGATGAAGAGGGCCGAGAGCATGGTCCCGGCGCTCACGATCCAGATGGTGGCCAGGTGCAGGCGGGGCGAGAGCCGGTCCCGGCCGAAGATCCACAGCCCGATGAAGGTGGACTCGAGGAAGAAGGCGAGCAGGCCCTCGATGGCCAGCGGGGCACCGAAGATGTTGCCCACGAAGACC
>DATJOV010000032.1:0-2117 GCA_035506735.1 Acidimicrobiales bacterium
CCGGGCGCGCATCCCCCATCGCCTGATCACGCCCGCGGCGGACTGCCTCGAGCACGACGCGGCGCGGGCCTGGCGCCGGGGGCCGCTGCGGGCCCTGGCCCAGGTGGCCGGGGACGAGGCCGTGGCCGGGGTGTGTGTGGCCAGCATGGTGCCGTCGCTCACCGCCGTGGACGGGCGCGGGGTGCCGCGCGCCCCGGGCCTCCTCTACGGGGACGCCCGGGGACGTCCCGTGCTGGACGAGCTCGACGCGGGCACGCCCCGCCGTCGCCACGACGCCATGCCCGACGCCGAAGGCTTCGTGACGTGGGCCGTGCGCGAGTACCCCGACGCCCGGGGCTACTGGCCGGCCCAGGCGGTGGCCAACTACGCCCTGGGGCGGGTGCCCGCCATCGACACCGGCACGGCGATGTGCATGGGGTCGATGCGGGCCGCCACCGACTGGGACCCCGACGTCCTGGCCACGTTTCCCGTGGCCGAGACCCAGCTCCCCGTGGTGGTGCCCATGGGGGAGGCGGCCGGGACGGTGCGGGGGACGGGCCGCGGTCCGAGCCCGGCGGCAGGGGCGGTGCTGGCCGGCGGGACGGTGGACGCGCTGTGCGACCAGATCGTGTGCGGGGCCACCCAGACCGGGGACGTGCTCGTCATCTGCGGCGCCACGCTCATCGTGTGGGCCGTCACCGACGACTGGGTCGAGGCCCCCGGGTTGTGGACGGTGCCCCACACCGCGGCGGGCAAGGTCCTCGTGGGCGGGCCTTCCAACGCCGGCGCCCTGTTCGTGGACTGGGCCCGGGGGCTTCTGTCCCAGGGCTCGCACGTCCCCGCCCGCCGACGGGCCGGGCCGGGACCCGCCGATCCTGAGCCCGTCCGGGGCGGCGACCCCGGGGCGGTGCCGGTGTGGACTCCCTATGTCCGCGGCGAGCGGGCCCCGTTCCACGACACCACGCTGCGAGCCGGACTGCACGACCTCGACATCACCCACGACGTCGCCGCCGGTGTGCGGGCCGCGTACGAGGCGAGCGGCTTCGTGGTGCGCCACATGCTGGAGCGGGCCGGCGTCGACGCCCGTCGCATCGTGGCCAGCGGCGGCGGCACCCAGGTCGTGGCCTGGATGCAGGCCATGGCCGACGCCACCGGGCTTCCCGTCGACACCGTGGCCGTTCCCGAGGGGGCCGCCCTGGGGGCCGCCTACGTGGCCCGGTGGACGGCCGGGCTCGAGTCGTCGCTGGACGGCGCCGAGCGCTGGGCGCGCGTGGGCCGGCGGGTGGAACCCGATTCCCGCTGGCAGGCGGCGGCCGACGCCCGCTACGCGCGCTTTACGGCGCTGTCCCCGCCGCGCTGAGCAATGAGCGGGACCGGGGTGCGGGCCCGGTTGGGTGGCGCCGTGGGCCTCTGCCATGCTGGGGGCGGAGGTGAGGCGGTGAGCCCGAAGGCACGCGAGCCCCAAGGGGACGACGCCGGTGAGCAGTGGGTGTTCCCCTTCGAGTCGGAGTTGCACGCCATCGCTCCCGGCCTGCACGAGGCGCAGAACGGCTGGCTGGCCCAGATCGACTCGCTGCGCGCTCCGGACCGCAAGACCCACGAGCTCATCCGCATGGTGTGCACGGTGATCCTGCGCAACCCCCCCGGGGTGCAGCGCCACGCCATGTTGGCGGCCGAAGTGGGCGCCACCTGGGAGGAGGTCGCGGGCAGCATCGTGCTCACCGAGCCCGCCTTCGGCCTCCTGCCCGCGGTCGAGGCCCTGCCCTGGGCCCGCCGGGGCTGGGAGCGGGGCCGGGCCGCGGCGGACTGAGCGCGGCCGCCCGGGACAAGGAGGCCGAGCGCGCCGGCCGGGCGCGCCCCTCAGGGCGCCGTGTCGGCCAGCCCGTCGCGGCGGGCGTCGGGCCGTCGGCTCCACAGCACGTCCTCGGGGGGCGGCCCGCCGCCGAACAGGGCCCGGTGCACCAAAGTGGTGAGCGTGTCGATGGCCGAGGCGTCCACGGGCTCGCCCGCGAACTGCCGGAGGTAGTGGAAGCGGTCGACCATGGCCACTACCGCCTCGGCCGCGGCGGTGGGGTCGATGCCCGGTTGGGGCCCGGCCTGGTCGATGCGCTTGGCCAGCGTGCTCGCCACGCTGGTGG
>DATJOV010000033.1:0-5854 GCA_035506735.1 Acidimicrobiales bacterium
ATGCGGGCCCGCTGGCGCGGCGTCATGGTGTCGAGGTGCAGGCGCCGGGCGCCGACCTCGAGGGCCCGGTGGGACACGTCCACGCCCACCACGTACTCCACCCCCGGCTCGCGCAGCAGGGCCCGCACCAGCTTGGCCGAGCCGCACCCGAGGTCGAGCACCCGCCGCGCCCCCACGGCCCGCAGGGCCCCGAGGACGGCGGCCGTGCGCTGGCGGTCGAGGCTCAGGGGGGCCTCGACCGCCTCCTCCTCGGCGTCGTGGGCCTCGGCCTCCTCGTCGGGGTCGGGGGCGCCGTCCTCCACGAGCCGGGCCAGGGCCTCGTCGGTGAGGGCCCGGTCGTGGCGGAGGTAGCGACGGGTGATGAGCTCGCGGTCGGGGTGGCCCGCCAGCCAGGCGCCGCCCCGGCGCAGCAGCTTGTCGATCTCGTCGCGCCCCACCCAGTAGTGCTTGTCGTCGTCGAGGACGGGCAGGAGCACGAAGAGGTGCTCCAGGGCGTCGCGCAGGCGCAGGGTCCCGGTGAGGCGGAGGTCGAGGTAGCGGCTGTCGCCCCACGCCGGGAAGCGGGGGTCGAGGGGGACGGCCCCGGTCGTCACCGTCCACCCCAGGGGCTCGAACAACCGCACGGCCACCTCCGCCCCGCCCCGGCAGGGGACCACGGGCAGGTGCACCTCGAGCTCGATGGCCTGGTCGGCCAGCTCGGGGCGTTCCTTGCTGCGCCCGGTCATGGCGGTGGAGAAGACCTTGCCGAGCACCACGGCCAGGAAGGACGAGGCCACGTAGGGCCGGTCGTTGACGTACTGGGACAGCGAGAACTCCGGCCGGTTGCGCCCCCGGCGGTCGCGCACCAGTCCCACGGGGTCGACGTCGACGAGGACGCCCACCGTGCAGCGCTCCTCGCCCGCCTCGGGGTACAGGACGTGGGCCGTGCCGAACCCGAACTCGGCCCGGTGATGGGTAGCCGGGTTCTTGTGCAGGAGGTAGCCCAGATCGGTGGCGGGCCGGTGGGTGGTGGAGAGGGTGATGAGCACGACGCCTCGCTCGGGGTGCGCCAGTCTCGCAGTTCGTCCCGGGGGTCCCTCCACGACGCCGGAGCGGCCCCGGGGGTGACGTTCCCGGGGGTGCAGGCCCCGGGCCGGGACGGCGCTCCTCCGGGGAGGCCCGGTCGGGCGCCCGGGGCCGGTACCCGGCGCCGGCCCACCCCGCTGGCGGCCCCGTCCTCGGTCCGGGGGGCGTCGCACCAGGTGGGAGGCGCTCCCCCGCCCCGGTGGGGGGACGATGGCCTCTCAACGCCAGGACAACAGGTCATTTTCTCTCTGAGTGATTAAACAGCCGCTCCCAGTGCTCCGATATTCCGAGGGTGAGCTGGGATCCACGCCAGCGACGGCAGGACCGCCGTCGCCGGGTCGAGCGGTCGGACGTCGGGGAGGGCCGCCGCAGGGTGGCCCGCCGTGCCGGGACGGCGGCAGGGGCGGCGGTGCTGGTGCTGGCCCTCGGGGCGGCGGCCGCCACCACCTCCGGTGCGGCGTCGTCGGCCGCCCCCGGGGCGCCGGCCACCGCACCGGGTCCCACCGCCGCGCCCCGTCCGGCGTCCGGAGACGGCACCCCGGCGCCGGTCACGGGGGCGGCCCAGGCCCGCCAGGGCATCCTCCCCCCCGCCGTCCCGGCGGCCAACATCGACCCCTCCCCGGACTTCCTGGCCGACTGCTCGGGCACGGCCTACGACGACTCCACCGGCTGCATCGACGCCACCCTGCAGGCCATCGCCAACGCCCGTGAGGTCGAGGGCCTGCCCGCCATGGTGCTGCCCAGCGACTGGGGACAGCTCTCCCCCCAGGAGCAGGTCTTCACCGTGACCGACCTCGAGCGCACGGTGCGGGGCCTGCCGGCACTGTCGGGCATGGCGGTGGCGCTGGACGCCTCGGCCGCCGACGCCGCCGCCGCCGACACCGACCCCTCGCCCCCGGCCGGCTTCCCCTGGACGTCGTGGGGCGGCAACTGGGCGGCGGCGGTGGGCAACCCCCTCGAGGCCGACTACTTCTGGATGTACGACGACGGCGAGGGCTCGTCCAACATCGACTGCACCCCCACCGACACCTCGGGGTGCTGGGGCCACCGCGACAACATCCTCATGACCCTGTCGTGCCAGCCCTGCGTCATGGGGGTGGGCTTCGCCGCCACCGCATGGCAGGGCGACCCCAGCTGGACCGAGCTGCTGGTGGACTCCTCGGGCCCCCAGTCCCTCGAGTTCACCTGGAGCCAGGTGCTGCCCGATCTGCCCGGGTCGCCGGGGGGCACGGGCCTGGCGGCCAAGGCCGTCGGCCTGGCCGCCACCCCCGACGGAGCGGGCTACTGGCTGGCATCGGCCGACGGCGGGGTCTTCGCCTTCGGTGACGCCGGGTTCTACGGCTCCATGGCCGGACAGCACCTCGGGGCCGAGGTGGCCGGCATCGCCGCCACCCCCGACGGCCGGGGCTACTGGCTGGTGGCCTCGGACGGGGGCATCTTCGCCTTCGGGGACGCCGCCTTCGACGGCTCCATGGGGGGCCGGCGCCTGAGCGCCCCCATCGTGGGCATCACCGCCACCCCCGACGGGCACGGCTACTGGGAGGTGGCCTCGGACGGGGGCATCTTCGCCTTCGGCGACGCCCCCTTCCGGGGTTCGACGGGCGGCCACGTGCTGGCCGCACCGGTGGTGTCGATGAGCGCCCCCCCGAGCTCGGTGGCCGGCTACTGGCTGGCCGCCGCCGACGGGGGCATCTTCAGCTTCGGCGTGCCCTTCCACGGCTCCATGGGCTGACCGGCGCCGGCGGCGCCGGGCTCATCCCTGGGCGCAGGAGTTCCTCGACTCGCGCTCGTGGAGGGCCCATCCGGGCTCGTCGGTCACGGGCCAGAAGTCACCGGTGCCGGGGTCCTGGCGGTAGGGGACGGGCGGGGGGTCGCCGGCCCGGACCGAGGCCGCCACCACCCCCACCGCCTCCACCAGGTCGTCCACGTCGGCCTCGGTGGTGGAGAGGCCGCAGCTGGCCCGCACCGCCCCGGGCATGGTGCGGTGGTCGCCGGCCTGCACCTGGGACCGGTAGGCCTCGACCTCGCCCGGGGCGAGGCCCAGGAGGCGGATGAGGTAGGGGTGGGCGCAGAAGCAGCCGTGGCGCACCCCGATGCCCCACTCGGCGCTGAGGCGCGCCGCCACCAGGGCGTGGTGGGCCCCCTCGACCACGAAGGTGGCGATGGCCAGGGTGTCGGCGTCGAGGCCGGGGCCGAGCAGGCGCACCCCGTCGACGGCCGCCAGCCCCCGCCGCAGGCGGCGGGCCAGGGCCCGCTCGTGGGCCACGAGGGCGTCCCACCCGATCCGGCCCAGCTGGCGCAGGGCCGCCTCCAGGGCCACCGCCCCCACGACGTTGGGCGAGCCCGCCTCCTCGCGCTCGGGCGGTTCGGTCCACCACACCTCGTCCAGGTCGACGAGGTCGACGGCACCCCCCCCGGCCAGGAAGGGGTCGCCCTGGGCGAAGGTGGCGGCCGGTCCCACCAGCACCCCGGCCCCGAAGGGGGCGTAGAGCTTGTGCCCGCTGAAGGCCACGTAGTCGGCGCCGGGGGGGATGGGGCGGTGCGGGGCCAGCTGGGCGGCGTCGAGGGCCACGGGCACGCCCCGCTCGTGGGCGGCGGCGATGATCGGGCCCAGGGGGGGGAGCCAGCCCGTCACGTTGGAGGCCCCCGTCAGGGTGAGGAGGCGGGGTCGGGGGGCGGTGTCCAGCCCGGCCACCACGGCACCGGCCTCGAAGGTCCCGTCCCGGTCGCACTCCACGTAGCGCCGGCGGGCCACCCGGCCCCAGGGCAGGAGGTTGGCGTGGTGCTCCACCACCGTGGTGAGCACCACGTCGTCGGGCGCCAGGCGCAGGCGGTAGGCGAGGTGGTTGAGGGCCTCGGTCGTGTTGCGGCACAGGATGGCCACGTCCCCGTCGCCCGGCGTCCCGCCCCGGGCGAAGGCGAGGGCCACGTCCCGGGCCGACTCGTACGCCGCCGTGGCCAGACGGGACTTGTAGCCCGCCCCCCGGTGCACGCTCGAGTAGCGCGGGATGAAGGCCTCCACCGCCGCCAGCACCTCGGGGAGGGCCCCGGTGGAGGCGGCGGCGTCGAGCCCGACGTAGCGGCGCTCGGTGCCGTCCACGCACGGCACCACGAGATCGTCGCCCACCAGGCTGGCCAGGGCGTCGGCACGGGCCTCCACGGAGCGGAGTCTACGGTGGCCCCGATCGGCCCCCCGGGGGGCGACGCCCGGTACCATCGCCGCCGTGGAGCCACCCGCCCGCGCATCCGACGCCTGGCTCCCGGCCGGGGATCAGGCGGCCGAGCAGCCCGAGCCCGAGACCGGGCCCGACGCCGGTGACGGGTGCGGGGCCGACGCATTCGACGTGGAGGCCCTCGACGCCATCGAGCGGGACCTGGCCGACGTGGAGCGGGCCCTGGCCGCCCTGGACGAGGGCGGCTACGGGCGGTGCGAGGTGTGCGGGAACGCCCTCGACGACGACCACCTGGAGCGGGCCCCGGCGGCCCGCTTCTGCGCCGACCACCTCCCCCTGCCCCTGCCCTGAGCGGGCGCCCTCACGCCGGGGGGCTCACGCCTTCTTGGTCTCCCAGAAGATCTTGTCGATCTCGGCGATCTGGTCGAGCAGGGCCTGGGCCACCTTGGGGTCGGTGGACTTCTTGGTCTCGCCCGCCGCCTTGGTGGCCTTCCAGAACAGGTCGTGGAGGTTGGGGAACTTCTCCAGGTGCTCGGGCTTGAAGTAGTCGGTCCACAGCACCCAGAGGTGGTGCTTCACCAGCTCGGCCCGCTCCTCCTTGATGAGCACGGCCCGGGTCCGGAAGACCTCGTCGTCCGAGGCGTTGAACTTGTCCACGACGCCCTTGATCGACTCCGCCTCGATGCGGGCCTGGGCCGGGTCGTAGACGCCGCAGGGGAGGTCGCAGTGGGCCGAGACCGTCGCGGGGGGGTGGAGCCGGTCGAGGGTCGACAAGAGGCGATCGACGGTGCGCATGGAGATCTCCTTCGGGCAGAGTGCAGTCGATGGGCGTGCCGCTCACCTTACCCAGAGCCGACCGGTGGTGACCCCGGCGGGCCGCGCCGTGGCCCGGGGCCGCTTCTCCGGGCCGGGCCGGCGCCGGTCCTGGGCGCCGGCGCGTCGGGCCCGTGGCCGCTGGGCGGCCCTGGGCGCCGGGATGGTGGCGCTGTCGGGGGCGGTGGCGGTCGTGGCCGTGCGCCCCCGTCGGATCGTGGTCGAGGGTCGCAGCATGGAGCCCACCCTCGCTCCCGGTGACCGCCTCCTCGCCGTCCGGGCCCGCCGGGTGCGGGCCGGGGACGTGGTGGCGGTGCGCGACCCCCGCCGGCCCGATCGGATCCTCGTCAAGCGGGTGGGGGCGGTGCTGGAGGACGGGGTGGTGGTGCGGGGCGACAACGAGTCGGCCAGCACCGACAGCCGTCGCTTCGGCCCCGTCGAGCCCGGCGCCGTGGTGGGCCGGGTGGTGCGCCGCTACGCCCCGGCGTGGCGGGCGGGCCCGGTGCGCTGAGCGCAGGCTCCCGGGGTCCGGCCGCCGCCACGGGGGAGGGTACGATCGGGCCGATGCCCAGGTTGGAGGACGAGCTCGTGCGCCTGCTCGCCCCCGGCTACCTCGACGGGCTGGCCGAGCGCCCCATCGAGGAGGTCCGTGCCATGCGGGCCCAGTGCCAGGAGGCCGAGACCGCCGTGTCGTACCTGCGGCGCGTGGCCCAGGGCCGCCTGGACCTGGTGCACGCCTGCCTGGACCACGCCGGGGACGGCACCCCCGACCTCGACGCCCTGGTGCGGGACCTCCCCGCCAT
>DATJOV010000034.1:0-3360 GCA_035506735.1 Acidimicrobiales bacterium
GGTGAGCACCTCCTCGGGACCGGGCTCGGGCAGGGCGAGGACCTCGGCCAGCGTGGTGGCGGCCCGGCGGGCCGCCTGGGCCTCGATGGCGGCGGCGGCGGCCTCGTCGAGGTGGCCCTCCTCCAGGAGCCGGGCCCGGAAGCGGGCCACCGGCTCGCGCTGCCAGGCAGCGTCGAGCTCGCCCGGGTCCATGTAGGCCATGCGGTCCCCGACGACGTGGCCGTAGAGGCGGAAGGTGCGGGCCTCCACCAGGGTGGGACCCTCCCCTGCCCGGGCCCGCTCGGCCGCCTCGGCCACGGCCCCGTGCACCGCCACCGGGTCGTTGCCGTCGACGCTCACCCCCGGCATGGCGTAGGCGGCGGCCCGGGCCGCCACGCTCTCGGTCCGCTGGTGCTGGGCGAAGGCGGTGTGCTCGCCGTAGCCGTTGTTCTGGCACAGGAACACCACCGGCAGGGCCCACACCGACGCCAGGTTGCAGGCCTCGTGGAAGGCCCCGATGTTGGTGGCCCCGTCGCCGAAGCTCACCACCGTGACCCGGGCCGGGGCCCCGGTCCGCGCCGCCTGGCGCTGGGCCGCCCAGGCCAGCCCGTCGGCGATGGGGAGGCCCGATCCCACCACCCCGGTGCTGAGCATGAGCCCGCTCTCGGGCCACACCACGTGCATGGGCCCGCCCTTGCCCTTGCCCGTCCCCTCGGCCCGGCCCAGCATCTCGGCCAGGAGCGGGCGCAGGGGCACCCCCTTGGCGATCTGGTCGTGGAGGCCCCGGTACGTCGTGACCAGGTCGTCGTCGGGACGCAGGGCGGCGGCGAAGCCGGCCGCCACCGCCTCCTGGCCCCGGGGCGAGTAGTAGGTCACCGTGGCCTGGCCCGAGGAGATGGCGCCGCGCAGCACGTCGTCCACGGCCACGATCTGGGCCATGGTCTCGAACATGGCCCGCAGGAGCTCGGGCCCGGGTGCGGGGCGGGGGGCGGCCATGGCCTTACCGTAGGCGGCGCTCCCCCGTCCCACCGGCATGGCGCCGGAGCAGTCCTGCGACCGGTCCGGGTGGGACCTTGGACCCTGTTGGCGCCACGGCGGGGCAGTCGACAGTGACTCCATGCAGATCGACGCCGACTTCGAATCACCCGCCCGGGGGCTGCGCGAGCTGGGGGCCAGCGCCGGCGAGCGGGAGCTGGTGGAGTGGATCGTGCGCCACGGTCGCGAGGAGGGCGAGCTCCTGCAGCGCTACGAGGCCCTGGCCGACGCCACCGCCTCGCCCTCGACGCGCTACCTGGTGGGGCTCATCGTGGAGGACGAGCGTCGCCACCACCGCATCCTGGCCGAGATCGCCCAGGCCATCGCCTGGGGCATCGTCCCCAATTCGAAGACCACGGTGCCGCGGCCCGGGCGCCACGAGCACGACGCCCTGGTGGAGGAGACCAAGGTCCTCCTGGCCTCGGAGAAGCGGGACCGGGCCGAGCTCAAGCGCCTGCACCGCCGGCTCTCCGCCTACCACGACACCCTGTGGCCGCTCCTGGTCGAGGTCATGATGGCCGACTCCGACAAGCACGCCCGCATCCTCGACTTCGTGGTGCGCCAGCACGCCCGCTGACGCCGGCGGCGCCGGGGCTCACACCCCGACGCGACGGGCCGTCCCCGGTTCCTGGGAGGGCATGGTCTGGGGCATGGGCACCGGGTAGGGGGCGGGGTTCGTCAGGTTGAGCTCGATGCGCTGCCCCGCCGTGCACTCCCGCAGGACGGTGGCGCTGTGGGCCGAGGTGGGGGGCAGGGCCGGCACCGAGGTGTCGGCCCGGGTGAGCTGGAGGGTGCCGGTGAGGTCGCCCGCCACCTGGCGCCGCCACGGGGTGATGTTGGGGGCCGTCACCCCGAAGCGCTCCTCGACGAAGCGCAGCTGCGAGGTGTGGTCGAAGACCTCGGAGCAGACGTAGCCGCCCCGGCTGAAGGGCGACACCACCAGGAGGGGGACGCGGAAGCCGAAGCCGAGGGGCCCGGCGATGCCGTGCTCGGCGGCGGGGTGGTGGGTGGCGGTGAGGAACTCCCCCGCCGTGCCCGGTGCGGGGACGGGGGGCGGCACATGGTCGAAGAAGCCGTCGTTCTCGTCGTACATGACGAAGAGCACGGTCTTGGCCCACACCTTGGGGTTGGCCACCAGGGCGGAGAGCACCTGGTTGACGAACCACTGGCCCGCGGCGGGGGGCGAGGGGGGGTGCTCGTCGTACCCGAGGGGGGGGCACACCCACGACACCGAGGGGAGCTCGTCGTTGGCCACGTCGCGGCGGAAGTCCTTGGGGAAGACCGATCCGAAGGCGTTGGTGTACAGGGGCGAGCTCGGGTCGGCGGTGTGGCGCTCGAAGTAGAGGAGGATGTTGTCGCTGATGGCGATGGAGAGGGGGCTGGTGGGCTGGTAGGCGAGGCCGGGGGGGTTGTACACCTTCCACGTGACGCCCTTGGACTGCAGCTCCTCGGGCATGGTGCGCCAGCGGGCGCTGCCGATGAAGCTCGGATCGCTGTTGGTGACGATGATGGGGCCGCCCTCGTGGCCGGCGGGGTCGAGGGTGCCGCTCAGGGCGTGGAGGCGGTTGGGGTGGGTGGGGCCCATCACCGAGCAGTGGTAGTTGTCCCCGATGGTGAAGGCGTCGGCCAGGGCGTACCAGTAGGGGAGGTCGGCGCGGGTGTAGTAGCCCATGGTGAGCACCCCCTGCTCCGGCCCCTCGAAGGCGGGGGCGGTGTGGGTGGCCGCGAAGCCGTCCATGGCCCCCCCGTTCCAGCACATGTGCTGGGCGTTCCACTCGTGGGAGAGGTCGAAGGTGCACTCGGCGTCGGTGGTGGCGATGTCGAGATGGAACGGGAGCAGGGGCGACCCCCCGGGTCCCCCCGGCCAGGGCTGGGAGAAGACGCCGGCCAGGGCGCTCGGGTCGTCGAAGCCGCGCACGCCGGGATAGGTCCCGTAGTAGTGGTCGAAGGAGCGGTTCTCGTGCATGAGGAACACCACGTGCTCCACCGCCCCCAGGTCCGAGCCGGCCGGGGGCACGGCCACGGCGGCCTTGGTGGTCTCCCCCCCGCACGCCGCCAGGGCCAGGCCGAAGGCGCCGGCCATGCCGGCCACGAGGACCTCGCGCCGCGTGCGCAGGACCTGGCCGGGGTGGAGCCCGGGCCGGGGGCCGTGGTCGGGACGTGGCGGTCGGGAGCGCACCGGGGTCGCACCCTACCGGACCGGCCCCGTCAGGAGCCGGGGACGGCCCCCTCCTCGAGGGCGCGCCGCAGGGCGAACTTCTGCACCTTGCCCGAGGCGGTGAGGGGCAGCTCCTCCACCACGGCCCAGCGCCGGGGCACCTTGAACGGGGCCAGTCGGGCCCGCAG
>DATJOV010000035.1:0-8812 GCA_035506735.1 Acidimicrobiales bacterium
GCCCAACGCTCGTTTGGCCGCGTCGATCCAGTCGTCGAGCTCGTCGGGTGTGGCGGCCGCGTAGCGCTCAGGAAGCGCCGATTGGAGCCGGATCATGTGGGTCACCCCCTCTGGGGAGCGCACCGATATGGCCGGCGGGGACAGCCTGGTCGCCCATCCGCGGGGTTGTCGGCCTCGGAGCGGTATGCACGCCGGGATACCAGGCCGACGCTCACCTGGGATTCTAGGGGCCCGGGCCCGGGCCCGCCGCCACCCCGCCCGGCATCGGCCCGGGGCCCGCCCCGGGCACGGCACAGTGGGGGTGTGCAGGTGCGCCCCGCCCCCGGATCGATCCCCGACGCCCCCGGCTCCTACCAGTTCCTCGACGCCGGGGGCCGGGTGCTGTACGTGGGCAAGGCCAAGTCCCTGCGCAGCCGCCTGGCCAACTACTTCGTCGAGCCCGCCACCCTGCCCCCCCGCACGGCCCAGATGGTGGCCTTGGCCGACCGGGTGGAATGGATGCAGGTGGCCAACGAGGTGGAGGCCATCCTCCTCGAGTACGCCCTCATCAAGCGGCACCGGCCCCGCTTCAACATCCGCCTGGTGGACGACAAGTCCTACCCCTCCCTGGCCGTCACCCTGGCCGACGAGTGGCCCCGGGCCGCCGTGGTGCGGGGACGGCACCGCCCCGGGGTGCGCTACTTCGGCCCCTACGCCCACGTGGGCGCCATCCGCGACACCCTCGACCTCCTGCTCCGGACCTTCCAGGTCCGCACCTGCTCGGACGCCAAGCTCGAGCGCCACGTCAAGCTGGGCCGGCCCTGCCTCCTGTTCCACATCGAGCGGTGCTCGGGCCCCTGCATCGGGGCGGTGGAGCGCCCCCGCTACGACCAGATGGTGGACGACCTCATGGCCTTCCTGGCGGGGGACACCGAGGACGTGGAGCGCCGCCTGGAGGCCGAGATGGAGGGGGCCGCGGCCGAGCTCGACTTCGAGCGGGCCGCCCGCCTGCGCGACCGCCTGCGCACCCTGCGCCTGGCGTGCGAGCGCCAGCAGGTGGTGACCGACCGCCCCGAGGACCTCGACGTGGTGGGGATCGAGGACGACCCCCTGGAGGCGGCGGTGTGCGTCTTCCACGTCCGCCGGGGCCGGGTGGTGGGCCGTCGTGCCTTCGTGGTGGACAAGGTGGAGGAGCTGACCCGCCCCCAGCTCCTGGGGCGGGTCCTGGAGGAGCTCTACGCCGACGCCGTCCCCGACCCCGCCCCCGAGCGCCGCTCCGGGCGGGTGCGGGGCGCCGACGCCTCGGGCTGGACCTCGGGGGCGGGCGACCCCTCCACGTGGGGGACCGAGGGGCCGGCCGCCCCGGGGGTGCCCCGCCAGGTGCTCGTGCCCGAGCTCCCCGACGAGCCCGCCCTGTACGAGGCCTTCCTGGGGGACCGCCGGGGCGGGGCCGTGGCCCTGCGGGTGCCCCGGCGGGGCGGCAAGCGGGCCCTGCTCGAGACGGTGACCCGCAACGCCGGGGAGGAGCTGGCCCGCCACCGCCTGCGCCGGGCGTCGGACCACGCCAGCCGGGCCCGGGCCCTGGAGGCCCTCCAGCACGCCCTGGGCCTGCCCCACGCCCCCCTCCGCATCGAGTGCTACGACATGAGCCACCTCCAGGGGACCGACTACGTGGGGTCCATGGTGGTGCTCGAGGACGGCCTGCCCCGCAAGTCCGAGTACCGGCGCTTCCGCATCCGGGACGTCCCCGGCAACGACGACTACGCCGCCATGGAGGAGGTCCTCACCCGGCGCCTCTCCGCCCTCCTGGCGGCCCGGGACCAGACCCGGGGGGAGGAGGCCAGCGCCGGCAGCGCCCGGGCCCGGCGCTTCGCCTACCCGCCCCAGCTCCTCCTCCTGGACGGGGGCAAGGGCCAGCTCGGGGTGGGGGTGCGGGTCCTCGAGCGCCTGGGCCTGGCGGGGGAGATCCCGGTGGCGGCCCTGGCCAAGAGCTTCGAGGAGGTCTTCGTGCCCGGGCGCCCCGACCCCGTGGTCATCCCCCGGGGCTCCGAGGCCCTCTTCCTCCTGCAGCGGGTGCGGGACGAGGCCCACCGCTTCGCCATCACCTACCACCGCCAGCTGCGGGGGCGCCGCATGCGGGCCAGCTCCCTGGAGGGGGTGGCGGGGCTGGGACCCACCCGGCGCACCCGCCTGGTCAAGGAGCTGGGGAGCGTCAAGGCCGTGCGCCAGGCCTCCCTGGACGAGCTCCGGGCCCTGCCCTGGCTGCCCGACCCCGTGGCCGAGGCCGTCTACGCCCACCTCCACCCCTACGGCCCCGGGCCCGGCCGCCCCGGCGTCCCCGGTGCCCGGCCCGCACCGGCCCCGGGGGACCGCACCCCTGGGGACCCCAACCCGGGGGACCCCAACCCGGGGGGCCCCACCCCGGGGGACCCCACCCCGGGGGAGGCCGGGGCCGCCCCCGCCCCGACCGGGGGGCCGGAGCCGGCCCCGGTGCCACGGTAGGGAGGGGCGGTGGGGAAGGATGGTCCTGTGCAGGGGCGCGGGGGGTGAGCGACTACCTGGTCATCACCGGGATGTCGGGAGCGGGGCGCTCCACCGCGGCCGCCGCCCTGGAGGACGCCGGCTGGTACGTGATCGACAACATGCCCCCCTCGCTCCTGACCGAGGTGGCCGACGTGGTGGGCCGGCCCGGGTCCGTGCAGGAGCGGGTGGCCCTGGTCATCGGCCGGGGCGGGGGGGCCAGGGTGGACGAGGCCCTGCCCGCCATCGCCGCCCTGCGGGCCGGGGGGCACCGGGTGCGCCTGGTCTACCTCGACGCCCCCACCGACGTCCTGGTGCGCCGCTTCGAGGGGACCCGGCGGCGCCACCCCATCGGGGAGCGCAAGGTGGCCGAGGCCATCGCCGACGAGCGGCGCCTGCTCGAGCCCATCCGGGAGCAGGCCGACGTGGTGGTGGACACGGCCGAGCTCAACGTGAACGAGCTGCGCCAGCGGGTGACCGAGCTGTTCGGGGACGACGTCGAACCGGGTATGCGGACCACCGTGGTGTCCTTCGGGTACAAGCACGGCCTCCCCCTCGACGCCGACGTGGTCCTCGACTGCCGCTTCCTGCCCAACCCCCACTGGGTGGAGGAGCTGCGCCCCCTGTCGGGGCTCGACGGCCCGGTGCGGGACTACGTCCTGGCCCAGGACGCCACCGGGGCCTTCGTGGACCGGGTGGACGACCTGGTGGGGACGCTCCTGCCCGCCTTCGAGGAGGAGGGCAAGGCCTACCTCACCGTGGCCCTGGGCTGCACCGGGGGGCGCCACCGCTCGGTGGTCCTGGCCGAGGAGCTGGCCCGGCGCCTCGGGGCCCGGGGCACGCACCCCGTGGTCATCCACCGGGACATCGCCCGGTGACGCCGGAGCGCCCCACGGGCCCCACCGTGGTCGCCGTGGGCGGGGGCCACGGCCTGGCCGCCTCCCTCCGGGCCGCCCGCCGCTACGCCGGGGAGCTCGTCGGCATCGTGTCGGTGGCCGACGACGGGGGGTCCTCGGGGCGCCTGCGGGACCAGCTCGGCATCGTCCCCCCGGGGGACCTGCGCAAGTGCCTGGTGGCGCTGGCCGAGGAGGGCTCCACCCTGGCCCGGGCCTTCGAGCACCGCTTCGAGGGGGACGAGCTCACCGGCCACGCCCTGGGCAACCTGGTCATCGCCGCCCTGGTCACGGCGTGCGGGGACCTCCAGACGGGCCTGGACGAGGCCGGCCGGCTCCTGGGGGCGGCGGGCCGGGTCGTGCCCGCCACGGCCGAGGCCGTGGTGCTCAAGGCCGAGGCCGACGCCGGGGAGGTCGAGGGGCAGAGCGCCGTGAAGGCCACCCCCCACATCCACCGGGTCTTCCTGGTCCCGGCCGACCCCCCCGCCTCCGCCGCCGCCCTGGCCGCCCTGGCCCGGGCCGACCAGGTGGTGATCGGGCCCGGGTCCCTGTTCACGAGCGTCCTGGCCGCCCTGGGTGTGCCGGGGGTGGCCGAGGGCATCCGGCGCAGCCCGGGGCGGCGGGTGTACGTGGCCAACCTCCGCCCCGAGGGGGAGGAGACGGCCGGCTACGACGTGGCCGCCCACGTGGCCGCCCTGGCCGCCCACGGCGTGGCCGTGGACGTGGTCCTGGCCGATCCGGGCGCCATCGCCCTGGGGGAGCTGGAGGTGCCGGTGGTGAGCGCCCCCCTGGCCAAGGCCAACGGGCTGGCCCACGACCCCCGGAAACTGGCGACGGCCCTGGGCCGTCTGGTCGGATAGGAGGCCCATGACGGTCACGGTCGGGATCAACGGGTTCGGGCGCATCGGGCGCAACTTCCTGCGGGCGGCGCGGGCCCAGGGGGCCGATGTCGAGGTGGTGGCCGTGAACGACCTCACCGACGCCGCCACCAACGCCCACCTCCTGCGCTACGACTCCACCTACGGGCGCTTCCCGGGGACGGTGGAGGCCGAGGGGGACGCCATCGTGGTGGACGGCCGGCGCATCCGGGTCCTGGCCGAGCGCGAGCCCAAGGCCCTGCCCTGGGACGAGCTCGGGGCCACGGTGGTGGTGGAGTCCACGGGGCGCTTCACCGACCGGGCCGACGCCGCCGCCCACCTCGAGGGCGGGGCCCGCCGGGTGGTCATCTCCGCCCCCGCCAAGGGGGCCGACGCCACCTTCGTCATGGGCGTGAACGACGACCAGTTCGACCCGGCCCGCCACGTGGTGGTGTCGAACGCCTCGTGCACCACCAACTGCTTCGTGCCCATGGTCAAGGTCCTCGAGGACGCCTTCGGCGTGCGCAGCGGCCTCATGACCACGGTGCACGCCTACACCAACGACCAGAACCTCCTGGACCTGCCCCACAAGGACCTGCGCCGGGCCCGGGCGGCGGCCCTGAACATCGTCCCCGCCTCGAGCGGGGCGGCCCGGGCCACGGGGCTGGTGTTGCCCGAGATGCAGGGCCGCCTCGACGGCGCCGCCCTGCGGGTGCCGGTGGGGACGGGGTCCATCACCGACTTCACCGCCGTGGTGCCGGGGGTGGTGAGCGTCGACGAGGTCAACGCCGCCTTCGCCGCCGCCGCGGCGGCGGGCCGCCTGGCCCGGGTCCTCGACTACACCGAGGACCCCATCGTCTCCTCCGACATCGTGGGCAGCCCGGCCTCGTGCACCTTCGACGCCGGCCTCACCATGGTCATGCCGGTCGACGAGGCCACCACCCTGGTGAAGGTCCAGGGCTGGTACGACAACGAGTGGGGCTACGCCAACCGCCTGGTCGACCTGGTGGTGCTGCTCGGCACCGCCGGGGCGGCCTGAGCGGCCCGTCCCCGTGGCCCCCGCCGGCCCCCTGGCCGGGCTCCCCGTGCTCGAGGACCTGCCCCCCGTGGAGGGGGTGCCGGTGCTGGTCCGGGTGGACTTCAACGTCCCCCTGGGCCACGGCCCCGACGGGGCGGCCTTCGTGGCCGACGACTTCCGCATGCGCTCGGCCCTGCCCACCCTGGGGTGGCTCACCGACCGGGGGGCGCTGGTCACGGCCTGCTCCCACCTGGGGCGGCCCAAGGGGACGGTCGACCCCCGCTACGACATGGCCCCGGTGCGGGCCCGCCTGGCCGAGCTGGCCCCCGGGGTGGCCCTCCTCGACAACCTGCGCTTCGACCCGGGCGAGGAGGGCAACGACCCCGCCTTCGTGTCCGCCCTGGTGGAGGGCTTCGGGGCCTACGTGAACGACGCCTTCGGGTCCTCGCACCGGGCCCACGCCTCCATCGTGGGACCCCCCGGGCGCCTCCCCTCGGCCGCCGGGCGCCTCCTGGCCCGCGAGGTCGAGGTCCTGGGGACCCTGCTGGTGGAGCCGGCCCGCCCCTTCGTGGCCGTGGTGGGGGGGGCCAAGGTGGCGGACAAGCTCGAGGTGCTCAAGGTCCTGGCCACCAAGGTGGACACGCTGGTCGTCGGCGGCGGCATGGCCTTCACCTTCCTGGCCGCCCAGGGCCACCGGGTGGGGGCCTCCCTGGTGGACGCCGGCCACGTGAGCGACTGCGGGCGCCTCCTGGAGGAGTACGGCGACCGGGTGGTGCTGCCCTGCGACGTGGTGGCCCTGGCCCCGGGCGGGGTGGTGGGCCAGGACACGCCGGGCACGGGCGAGGTGCGCCACTTCGGCCTGGACATCCCGGCCGGGTGGCGGGGCCTCGACATCGGCCCCGAGAGCGCCGCCGCCTACGCCGAGGTGGTCGGGGGGGCGGGCACCGTGTTCTGGAACGGGCCCATGGGGGTCTTCGAGGACGAGCGCTTCGCCCCCGGGACCCTGACCCTGGCCGAGGCCGTGGCCGGGGCCCGGGGCTTCACCGTGGTGGGCGGGGGCGATACCGTGGCCGCCCTCGACCACATGAGCCTGGGCAACGACGTCGACTACGTCTCGACCGGGGGCGGGGCCTCGCTCGAGCTCCTCGAGCACGGCGACCTCCCCGGCCTCGAGGCCCTGCGCCGGGCCCCGAACGCCCCCGCCCCGGCCTGAGGATGGCCGCCTCGGGGGCACCGGCCCGGCGTCTGCTGGTGAGCGGCAACTGGAAGATGCACCACGACCACCTCCAGGCCATCCGCACCGTGCAGGACCTGGGGCTGCGCCTCCGGGCCGGGGACGTGGCCGTCCTGGACGTGTCGGTGCACCCCCCCTTCACCAGCCTGCGCTCGGTCCAGACCGTGATCGAGGACCGGGCCATCCCCGTGGCCCTGGGGGCCCAGCACTGCTACCACGAGGACCAGGGGGCCTACACGGGCGAGGTGGCCCCGCCCATGCTGGCCCGCCTGGGGGTGCGCTACGTGGTGGTGGGCCACTCCGAGCGCCGCCAGTTCTTCGGCCAGAGCGACGAGGAGGTTGCCCTCACCGTGCGGGCCGTCCTGCGCCACGCCATGACCCCGGTGCTGTGCGTGGGGGAGACCGAGGAGGAGCGGGAGGAGGGCCGGACCGAGGACCGCCTCACCCACCAGCTCACCGCCGCCCTGGAGGGGGTGCCGGCCGAGCAGGTGGGGGGCATGGTGGTGGCGTACGAGCCCATCTGGGCCATCGGCACGGGCCGGACCGCCACGGCCGAGGACGCCCAGGCGGCCTGCGCCCACGTCCGGGCCGTGGCCAGGGCCCTGGCCGGGGAGGAGGCGGCCGGGGCCCTGCGCGTCCAGTACGGGGGGTCGGTGCGCCCCGAGAACACGGCCGAGCTCATGGCCCAGCCCGACGTGGACGGGGCCCTGGTGGGCGGGGCCAGCCTGGACGCCGCCACCTTCGCCGCCGTGGTGGAGGCGGCCGCCTCGGCCGTCCCGGCCCGCCGCTGAGGCGAGCCCGGCCCCGACCGGGGCTTTGGTAGCGTTGCCCGGTCCCCGCGGCCCGAGGAGCCTCCCGTGCTGACGATCGCCATCCTGGTCATCCACATCATGGTGTCGCTGGCCCTGGTGTTCCTGATCCTCATGCACTCGGGCAAGGGGGGTGGGCTCTCCGACATGTTCGGGGGGTCGGTGGGCCAGGCCGCGGCCGGCTCCACCGTGGTGGAGAAGAACCTCGACCGCATCACCATCACCGTGGCCATCATCTTCGCCTTCACCACGGTGATCCTGGCGCTGCGCGTGCAGTGACGACCCCGGGCCGGGCCGGCTCCGGGGGAGAGGGGGGGCCGGACCGGGCCGGTGCCCGCACCCGGCGCCACCGCCGCACCCTGGGGTGCGCCGCCGTCCTGGCCCTGGTGCTGGCCGGCTGCGGGGGCACGGCGCAGGGCGACGCCGGGGCCCACGCCACCACCACCCCCACCCTGGTGCCGGCCTCGGGGGGCACGGTGACCGTCGGCGTCGACCAGGTGCCCACCACCCTCAACGACCACACCGTGGCCGGGGACGACGCGGCGGGGCGCATGGTGGCCAGCGCCATCTGGGCCCAGGTGTTCCGGGTGGGGCCCAACGGCACCCCCCAGCTCGACACCAACGTGGTGGACAGCGCCGAGGTCGTGGACCTCGACCCCCAGACCGTGGTGTACCAGGTCGACCCCCGGGCCACGTGGTCCGACGGGGTGCCCATCGACATCGACGACTTCGTCTACGCCTGGCAGTCGCAGCGGGGCGGGGGCCTCGACACCACCGGCGCCCCCGACTCGGTCGCCTCCACCCTCGGCTACCGCGACATCGACTCGGTCACGGGGTCCAACGGCGGCAAGACGGTGACGGTGGTGTTCCGCACCCCCTTCGGGGACTGGCCCTCGCTCTTCGACGACCTGCTCCCGGCCCACATCGCCGAACAGGTGGGCTGGAACGACGGCTTCGACGCCTTCGGGCCCGCCGTGGAGGTCTCGGCGGGGCCGTGGGAGGTGGCGGCGTGGCAGCCCGGGGTCTCCATCGAGCTCGCCCGCAACCCCCACTGGTGGGGGTCGCGGGCCGCGCTGGACGAGGTGGAGCTGCGGGCCCTGCAGGGACCCGCCCTCGCCGCCGCCCTGGCCGACGGCCAGGTCCAGGTGGCCTATCCGGCCGGCTTCGACCCCTCCCTCCTGGCCGCCGTGTCCTCCTCCTCCACCCTCCAGAGCGCCTCGAACCTGGGCGCCACGGTGCTCCAGCTCGAGTTCAACACCAAGCACGACCCCCTCTCGTCGGCCCCGGTGCGCCAGGGCATCGCCCACGACATCGACCGGGCCGCCGTGGTGACGGCGGTGGGGGAGCCCGAGAACCACCTGGTGTGGGAGGACAACGACCACCTCTTCGCCAACGTCCAGTCCGGCTACGACGACGACGCCGCCGGCTACCAGAGCGCCGACCCGGCCACCGCCACGCGCCTGCTCGACGGGGCGGGGCTGGCCCAGGACGGAAGCGGCACC
>DATJOV010000036.1:0-9731 GCA_035506735.1 Acidimicrobiales bacterium
CGGCCCACCCCCTCGACGACCACGGTGCAGTCGACCCCCTCGACCACCCGCCCGGTGCGCAGCACCACCACCACGGTGGCCAGGGCCCCCACCACCACGGCGGCGCCACCCACCTCGATCGTCCCCCCCGTCACCCTCCCCACCGGCAACTCGTAGGCGCCCGGGGACGGGTCGGCCGTCCTCGACGGAAAGCGGTGGCCGGGCGGGGATCCGGTGGCCCGATCCGAGAGGGGAGGCCCGCCATGGCGCCGCCCACCGCGCAGGGGCAGGCCGGGGAGTCGGGTGCCCCGGTCTACGACAGCATCGGCACCGTCTACGCCCGGCACCGTCGGCCCGATCCCCGCCTCGCCGCCGCCCTCCACGGCGCCCTGGGTGGCGCCGCGTCGGTCGTCGACGTGGGGGCGGGCACCGGCTCCTACGAACCCCGCCATGCCGCCGTGGTGGCGGTCGAGCCCTCCCCGGTGATGGCGGCCCAGCGGCCGCCGGGCTCGGGCCCGGTGGTGCGGGCCGTGGCCGAGCACCTGCCCTTCGCCGACGCGGCCTTCGACGCCGCCCTGGCCGTCTTCACCGTCCACCACTGGAGCGACGTCACCGCCGGCCTCCGGGAGCTGGGCCGGGTGGCCCGGCGAGTGGTCGTCCTCACCTACGACCCCCCCGTCCACGCCGACTTCTGGCTCTACCGGGAGTACCTGCCCGAGGCCGTCCCCCTGGCCTCCGACGGCGTGCTCGGGCCCGAGGCGGTGGCCGAGGTGCTCGGGGCCGGGCGCATCGAGGTGGTGCCCGTGCCGGCCGACTGCACCGACGGCTTCAACTGGGCCTACTGGCGCCGGCCCCGCTCCTACCTCGACCCCGAGGTGCGGGCCTGCATCTCGGGCCTGGCCCTCCTCCCCCCGCCCCTGGTGGCCCGGCGCATGGAGCGCCTGCGGGCCGACCTCGACGACGGCACCTGGGCGGCGCGCCACGCCGGGCTGCTCGACCTGGACCAGGTCGACGGCGGCCTGCGCCTGGTCGTGCGGGACAGAGGCCCCGTCCCTCCGGCTCGGGCACCATGGTGGGCATGCCCGACGTCGAACCCGGCCTCCGACCCATGGCGCCCGCCGACGTGGCGGCGTGCGAGACGGTGTGGCACGACGCCTTCCCTCCCATGCGGGCCGCGTACCACCTGCCCGTGCGCCAGGTCACCGAGGCCGACCGGGGGCGCCTGCGCCTGCGCATCGCCTCCCTGTGCGAGAGCGACCCGGGAGGGGCCTGGGTGGCCACCAGCGGGGACGACGTGGTGGGGTTCGCCCAGGCCCTGCGGCGGGAGCGGCTGTGGGTGCTGTCCATGCTGGCCGTGCTCCCCGCCCACCAGGGCCGGGGGGCGGGGCGGGCCCTGCTCGAGGCCGCCCTGGCCACGGCCGACGTCGACGGCCCGGGCATGATCCAGTCGTCGCGCGATCCGAGGGCCATGCACCGCTACGTGCGGGCCGGGTTCGCCCTCCACCCCGCCGTGGCGGCCGTCGGCGCGCTCCGTCGCTCGGCCCTGCCCTCGACCTCGGCCGTCCGGCCCGGGACCGAGGCCGATCTCGAGCTCGTCGCCGTGGTGGACCGCGTCGTGCGGGGTGCCCCCCATGGTCCCGAGCTTCCCCGGCTCCTGGAGGAGGGGGAGCGGCTCCTGGTGGTGCCCGGACGCGGCTACGCCGTGGCCCGCCCCACCGGGGTACGGGCGGTGGGGGCCCTGGACGAGGAGGCGGCCGTGGCCCTCCTGGCCGAGGTGCTGGCCGGCCCTCCGCCGGGGACGGTGGTCGACGTGAACTGGATCACGGGGTCCCAGCAGTGGGCCCTCTCGCTGTGCGCCGCCCTGGGTCTCGAGATCGTCCCCATGGGGGCGGTCATGGTGCGCGGCCTCCCCGGCCCCCCCGTCCCCTACCTGCCTACCGGCGCCTATGGCTGACGGCGACCGGCTCCGGTCCGGTGCCGCCGCGGTGTGATCCAATGGCCGGCGTGGCCAGGGCGCCCGGGGTGGCGGGGGAGGAGACGGGCGCCGTCGACGTCGACCTCACCGACCTCGAGGCCTTCGCCGCCGGCTTCCCCGACGACGCCTTCACCGCCCTGCGCCGCTCGGCCCCGGTCCACTGGCACCCGCCCACCCCCCACACCCCCGACGGGGTCGGCTTCTGGGTCCTGAGCTCCTACGACGCCGTTGTGGCGGCGGCGGCCGACGCCGTCACCTTCTCCTCCGAGCGGGCCCCGGGGGCACCGGGCGGGGGCACCCTCATCGAGGACCTCCCCTACGGCTTCGCCGCCGGGGTGCTCCTCAACATGATGGACGACCCCCGCCACCACCGCATCCGCCGCCTGGTCACCCCGGCCGTGTCGCCCCGGGCCCTGGCCCGCTTCGAGTCCGAGCTGCGGGCCCGCACGGCGGCCATCCTCGACGCCGCCGCCGCGGGACGGTGCGACTTCCTGGTCGACGTGGCCGTCGAGCTCCCCCTCCAGGCCATCGCCATCCTCATGGGGGTGCCCGAGGCCGACCGCCACGACCTCCTGGCGTGGACCTCGGCCACCCTCACCTACGACGACCGTGAGCTCGGCGCCCACAGCGCCCGGTCGCAGGAGGCGGCCGCCGCCATGGCCGCCTACGGCACCGACCTGCTGGGGCGCAAGCGACGGGAGGGCGGCACCGACATCCTGGCCACCGTGACCGGCGCCGTGGTCGAGGGCGACGACGGCGCCACCGGCCCCCTGGCCGAGGCCGAGCTGCTCATGTTCTTCCACCTCCTCGTGGCGGCCGGCAGCGAGACCACCCGCAACGCCATCGCCCTCGGCACCGCCGCCCTGGCCGAGCGGCCCGAGCAGTGGGACCTCCTGCGGCGCCACCCCGAAACGGTGCCCGGGGCGGTGGAGGAGATCCTGCGCTGGTCGAGCCCCACCCTCTACAACCGGCGCACGGCCACGGCCCCGGTCGAGCTCGGGGGGCGCGCCATCGCCGCCGGCGACAAGGTCACCCTGTGGTGGGCGTCGGCCAACCGCGACGAGGCGGTGTTCGACGACCCCTTCCGCTTCGACGCCACCCGCACCCCCAATCCCCACCTGGCCTTCGGGCACCGGGCCCACTTCTGCCTGGGGGCCACCCTGGCCCGCATGGAGATCCGGGTCATGCTGGAGGGCATGCTGGAGCGCTTCGAGGCCGTCACCCTGGAGGGGCCCATCGAGCGGTTCCGCACCAACAAGCACGCCGGGGTCAAGCACATGCCGGTGGCCCTGCACCCACGTAAGGACGGGAGGCGACATGCCCCATGACGGCGCCGGCGTGGTCGAGCGCTACCTCGAGCGCCTGGTGGCGCACGACTGGGAGGCCATGGCGGCGTGCCTGGCCGAGGACGTGGTGCGGGTGGGGCCCTTCGGCGACACCTACACGCCCCGTGGCGACTACGTGGCCTTCCTGAGCGCCCTCATGCCGACCCTCCCCGGCTACGGGATGCGCATCGAGCGCGTCGTGCACAGCGGCACCGTGACCGTGGTCGAGCTGACCGAGACCATCGACGCCGGCGGGGCCGCGGTGGAGACTCCCGAGGCGCTCGTCTTCGACATCGACGACGACGGGCTCATCGCCCACATCGCCATCTACATCCAGCGCCTGGGGGAGATTCCCGTCCTCCCCTGAGGGGCGGCCGTCGCCGCCCCCGAGCGTGCCCGACCCGGTGTCGGGGTGATGTCGGGGTGATGGCGGGGTCCTGTCCCTGGGCTCGTGACCAGGGACTTCGCATACTCGTACCGGGGCGTACGAGGTGCCCCGGCTCCGGAGACGTCCTTCCGGGAGCCGGCCTCCGGACCGGGGTACCCCGCCGCCCCCCGTACGACCCCGGCGACGCCGGGGTGAACCCCTCACGAAAGGAAGGTCCCCCCAATGCGAAAGAACCTGATGACGACGGCGATCAGTGCCGCGGTCCTGACAGCGGGCGTGTTCGGCGCACTCGTCGGGGCAGGATCCGGCGTGGCCCACGCCACCGGCGCCACCCTGCGCGTGCACCGGTTCGCCGACGCCTCGGTGGCACTCGAGCGCGACGCTCGGGCCACGTTCCAGTGCAACGGCGCCAGCGGTGCGTTCGCCCTCCGGCTCACCGGCATCGACGTCACCCTCGCCGACGGGGACTCGTACCTCGACCGGGACCTCAACTTCGACCTCGACGTCGGCTCCTACGAGGCGCTCGTCCCCGTGACCCAGAGCGTCACCACCGGGCTGTGGCAGGTCGGGAGCGACGGCCGCTACGTCGGCACGATGCCCCCGTCGGCCTGCGCCCCGGGAGCGCCGGTGACGATCGTGCACGACCGGCTGCCGGGCGTGAACCAGGTCGTGGCCGGCACCGTGGTCACGCCGTTCGAGCTCAGCGGTTCCCTCTGATCCCCGGTGGCGCCGGCGCCGGGCCACCGGTCCACCGGTCCACCGAGATGTGCGCACCGACCCCGGCCCCGGCCGGGGCCGGGGCGCGGGGAGGGCCGGGGCCGCCCCGGCCTCAGGCCGCCCCCCCGCCGTGGCGCTCGGCCCCGGCCGCTCCGTCGGAGCCCACGGCGAGGGCGACGGCCCGGCGCCACGGGAGCGGGGACCGTCCCGGGTCGACGCCGCCGTCGCCCCCGGCCCCCGCCACGGCCCGGCGCGCCGCGGCCAGGGCGGCGTCCTCGTGGGCGAAGCGGAACCGGTAGCCGATCCGGCGCCGCAGCTCGGCACCGGCGTCGAGGAGCACCGCACCGGTCGCCACCTCGCCCCGGGCGCACAGCAGGGCTCCCAGTCCCTCGAGGCCGTCGCAGGCCAGGACCCGCCATCCCTGCTCGGAGGCCACGCCGAGGACCTCACGCCACAGGGACGCCGCCGCGTCGGGGTCGGCCGACGCCAGCTGGGCCGCCCGCACGGCGGCGAAGCTCGCCCCCATGAGCGAGCCAGCCTCTGGCGCCCCCACCTGCTGGGCCATCGCCTCCGGGGCGAGGACGCGCCCCTGGTCCAGGTGGGCCCGGCAGAAGGTGCGCACCAGGCTGGGCTGCATGCCGAGGCGCGTGGTCCAGAACTCCGTCGTCCCCAGCTCGAAGCGCTCCCGGCGCACCAGGGCCAGGCGCAGCCCCGGGAGGCTTCCCCACCAGCGGTGGCCGCCGGTGGGCCAGCGCTGGTCGACGACGTCCGCGATCTCGTCGGCCAGGGCGGCGAGCTCGGCGTCGTCCTGGAGGAACGCCAGGCAGGCGATGCGGCCCCAGGCGCCGTCGGCGGTGGTGGGCATGACGGCGGGATCCGGGGCGATGGGCAGGGCCAGCGCCAGCGCCGGTGCGAACCGGCCGGCCTCGGTCAGGGCGTCGATGCGGGCCGTGTCGCACATGGCGAGCATGGTGCGGGACCCGAGCCGGGGACGGAGGTCCTCGATCCGCCCCAGCCAGTGGGTCCCGGGACCGTCGACGCCCCCGATGGCGGCCGCCACGGCGGCCACGGCGGCGAGGGAGGGCCGATCCAGGGCGCGGCCGATGTCGTACACGGCGTGGAGATCGGCTTGGTCGAAGGGGGCGAGGAGGCTGCGTACGTAGAGGGACCAGCCCTCCGTGCGCCGGTCGCCGTGGGCGCGGGCCGCCGCCGTGGACTGCGGGACGGTCGTGGTGACGAAGTCGAGGTCGCCGCCGAGCAGCCGGGCCAGCGACAGGGCGCCGACGGCGGCCGCCCACCGTCGTGTGTCGTGCTCGACCGTGCCCAGGGCGCCGTCCCCCAGGACCCGGGCGTCCTGCAGCCGGCTGTGGAAGTGCCACGACCCGGCCAGTGCGAACACCAGGTCGGCAGAGCGCACCGACCTCCGCTCGATCGACCACGTCAGCGCGGCCCGGATGTTCGGGTAGGCGGCGGCGATGTGGCCCATGGCCTCGTCGGTGGGCTCGTCGGCGCGCCGGTGCTCGAGCCAGGTGAGCATGTGCTCGGCGTGGGCGTCCCGCATGGCGTCGAGCTCGCCCGCCTCTTCGGCCCGCTCCCAGGCGTAGGCGCGCAGGCTGTCGAGGAGGCGGAACGCGGGGTCGGGGCCGGGCGCGGTCCGGGCGGGCGCCACGACCATGGACTTGGCCACGAGGCTGTCCACGATCTGGGCCGCCTCGTCCGTCGCCATCGGGGACGCCACGGCGGCGGCGACGGCGGTGACGGCGGTGACGGGGAGCGGGGCGAAGGCGAGGGCCAAGCAGCGGAACACCCGCTGCTCGGCCTCGTCCAGCAGCTGGTAGCTCCAGTCGATGCAGGACCACAGCGTGGTGTGGCGCTCCGGGACGCCGCGGGCCGCCCCGGCCCCGAGGGCGATGCGCCGCTCGAGCTCCTCCGCCAGCGCCGCGACGGGCATCGAGCGCACCCGCACGGCGTTGAGCTCCAGCGCCAGGGGCAAGCCCTCGAGGCGCCGGCAGATGGCGGCAACGGCGGGGGCGGTCTCGACCGACAGGCGGAAGCCCGGGTCGGCCCGCCCGGCCCGGTCGGTGAAGAGCTCGACGCTGGCCACGGCGGCCAGGGCCTCGGGCTCCCCCACGAGGTCGCCGGAGGGGACGGCCAGTCCGGCCACGGGCCGGACCACCTCGCCCGGGATACCGACGGGCTCGCGGCTGGTGGCGAGGACCGAGACGGTGGGGACGGTGAGGAGCTTGGCGACGAGCGCGGCGACGGCCTCGACGACCTGTTCGCAGTTGTCGAGGACCAGGAGGACCGGCGTGGTCGGGAGGGCGGCGAGCACCTGGTCGTCGGCGCCCCGCCCCGGGTTCTCGGTGCTTCCCAGGGTGGCCAGCACGGCGCGCGGCACCTCCGCTCCGTCCGCCACGCCGTCGAGCCCGGCCCACCACGTGCCACCCTCGAACTTGTCGGCGGCTCCCCCGGCCAGGGCCAGGGCCAGGCGCGTCTTGCCGGCGCCGCCCGGTCCGGTCAGCGTCACGAGACGCTGGGTGGTGATCTCGTGCAGCAGCAGGCCGAGCTCGGCCTGGCGGCCCACCAGGGGGGTGAGCGGGGCGGGGAGCGGGCGCGCCGGGACGGCGGCCCCGGGCCCGTCCCGCCGTTCGTCGGGCCGGCCCGGGGCCTGTCGCGGCCCGGCGCTGCGGGCCAGCTGGGAGCGCTCGGTCGGATCGAGTCCGAGGGCGTCGGCCAGCTCGCCCACCGTCGAGAGGCGCGGGGAGCGCCGTCGTCCCTGCTCGAGGGCGGCCACGGCGTCGGCGCTGACGCCTGCCCGTTCCGCCAGTTGCTCCTGGGTCAGGCTGGCCGCCACCCGGAAGCGGCGGAGGAGCTCAGCGAACGATTCCGCCACGCGGCCCGCCCCGGCGCATGTGCGCATGCTAGGTCCGGTCCTGCGCCGCTTCCAGGCGCCGGTGGCGTCGGCCGGGCACGGGCCGCGGTGGGAGCAACGGTGATCGTGGTCGCCGTCGACGACCGGCGACGGCCCAGTGACCATGGCCTCTAGTGCGTCCCATGGGCCAGGCGCATCATGGCCATGTGTTCGGTCGGCTCCCCCATTGTCCCGGCATCGTGGTCGTGCATCACGACCAGTCGATGACGTGCACCCAGGAGTCGTGCCGGGCCGACGACGAGTTGTACCCGCGCGGGTCCGAGGGCTGGCTGCTCGCCCATGCCGCCTTCTACGGCTGCGACGCCGTGCTGCGCCACTGCCCGCGCTGTGCCCAGCCAAGCTCGGTGGCGTCGTGAAGCAGGCCGTGCGCGTGCGCTGGGAGCGGCCCTCGGCCCGCTTCGACGGTGACGGGTGGATGATCGTCGACGCGCGCCACGGCCCCCTGTTCACCCACCGCGGCTCGTGTCGTGACGCCGAGCAGCTGGCCCGGATCCTGCTGGGACACGACCTCGTGCGCCGGCGCACCGGAAGCGCCGTGCAGTGGGCCCGTCGGTCCCCCTCCCCGGCGCCGGCGGACGCCGCCCCTACGGGACCCTGAGGTCGCGGCGCCGGGCGGCGAGGGCGCGCTCCTCGTCGGTGAGGGTGGCCGTGTCCACGGGGGTCACGAGGCTCCAGTGCCGACCCACGGGGCAGCGCTGGAAGCGCCACCAGCCCAGCCGGAGCGCCTTCAGCGACACGCCGGGGACCCACAGCGTCGTGAAGAGGTGCCCCTCCCGGCAGCGCACCACCGTGTCGAGGGCGAAGACCGCACCTCTGCGCCTGATCACCACCGCCGCCTCGACCGCCGTCACCCCCGCCGCCACGGCGGCCAGGGTCCTGCGTCGCCGGGCCCGGGGCCGGGATGCGGTGTCGTCGGCGCTCACGACGGGTTGGCGTAGACGCGCCGGGGGGTCACGAGGACCACGGCGCGGCGCTCGTCGCGCATGACGCGGTCGTAGGTGTCCCAGTCGTCGTGGCTCCCCCCGGCGGCGACGAAGACCTCCCGCAGGAGGAGCCGGAGCCGCTCGGCGTCGACGGCGGGGTGGGGGTCGTCGGGGCCGACGAGCTCGGCCCGTCCCTCGACCGTGGCCCAGCGCCAGCCGGCGCGGGCCACGACGGTGATGGTGGGATCGGCCCGCAGGTGCACGAGCTTGCGGCGGCCGCCGGCCACGAAGGCCACCACGGGGGCGCCCGACACCGGGTGGGTGGTGACGCCGGCGTTGACCACGCTGGCCTGGATGGTGTGGTCGGGCCGCGCCGTGGCCACCACGCACAGCCCGTGGTCGGCGGGCACGAGCGTGGCGAAGGGTGCCAGGTCGGTCACGCCGTTCCTCCTCTCCTCCACCGTGCGGCGGGCACGTGACTCGGCGGGCCAGCCTACGGTGCCGTCGCGCCCCGGGCCGGCGCCCCCGGTCAGTAGGCGCCCTCCAGGCCCGAGGGGGGATCGGCCTCCTCGAGGGCACCGAGACCCTCCGCCCCGGCCCCGCCCGCCGTGGCGGCCGGGGTGGTCGGCGCCGTGGCCGTCGGGCGCCGGGGCAGGGTCGCGGTCCGGGTCACCCGCAGCCAGAACTGCATCCCGGGGCCGATGAGCCCGCCCGTGATGACGGTGCCCACCCCGAGGGCGCCGCCCAGGATCCCGCCCACCACGAGCACGGTGGCCTCCATGCCCAGGCGGACGAGGGCCACCCGGCCCCCGAGGAGGCGGTGCAGGCCCAGCATGACCCCGTCGTAGGCGTTGATGCCCACCCCGGCCCGGATCATGAGCACCCCGGCCAGGGCCATGAGCCAGGTGGCGCCGAACACCGCCACCAGGCGCAGGGGGAGGCCGGGCACGGCCGGGACGTGGGGGAGGAGGGCGTCGAGGGTGACCCCCCCGAGCACCGGCACCACCAGGGTCCCCGCCCCCGGCCACGAGCGCAGGGCCGTGGTGAGGGCCACGAACATGAAGCCGGTGGCGGTGACGGCGGCCCCGATGGAGATGCCGGTGGTGCGGCCGAAGCCGTCCTGGAGCACGAAGAGGGGGCCGAGGCCGAGGGAGGCCTTGATGGTCACGGCGTAGCACAGGGTGGACAGCGTCGACCCGGCCACGAGCAGGGCCCAGCGCCGCGCCCACCCCGCCCGGGTGGCGCCGTCGGCCCCCCGGGCGGCGCGCAGCCACGCCGCCGGCGAGGGGCGAGCGGGCCCGGGAGCGGAGCGGGGGGAGGCGCCCACGGTGGTGGCTCGGGCGACCCGGCTACTGCTCGGCCACCTGCACCGAGCGGCCCCCCACCCACCGGCGCAGCACGAGGTAGCGACCCTTGAGGGCCCCGTGGTCGTAGGGGCCGAAGCCCATGGTGGTGCCGTCCAGCCCGCTCGAGGCGGGGAGGAGCTTGATGC
>DATJOV010000037.1:0-4072 GCA_035506735.1 Acidimicrobiales bacterium
GACGATGGGAGAGGCTGCGGTGCCCACAGCGCGGAGGGTTCCTTCAACGGTGAGCTCAGGGGAGTAGCCCTCGGCTCCCAAGCTCTTCACCACCGTCCCAGGATCAATGGTGAGGGTCACGCCGGCAGGGACGTCGAGTGAACCTTGGATCACGTACGACTCTGCCAAGACCGGGCTCCACGTCGTGCTCGCCGACAGGGTGCCCGAGACGTCGACGATCGGCGGTGGCCCGGCGGGGGCCTCGTCGACGACCACCGGGCTGGCGTTGACCGAGGTGGTGCCGGTGGCGGTCAGGCTGAAGACGTAGCCGACCTGGGAGGTCGTGGTGTTGGCTGGGACGGTCACGTCCACTTGGGGGTTGCCCGAGGAGCAAGCCACGGTGGTGGGAAGCCCGGCGATGGCGGGGAGCGAGGAGAAGGTGCAGGTGCCGGCCCCGGTGACCGACGCGGCCAGTTGGACGCTCCCCCCCGCCGAAGTGAGCACCCCGGGCGTGGCGTTGAACGAGGCGATCGACGGGGGCCCGGGGGCGGCTTCGGCGACCTTTACGGGGGTGGCCTTGACCGTGGTCTTCTTGTCCACGGCGCTGACCGAGAAGGTGTAGGTCCGGGACGAGCCGGTGTTGGCCGGGATGCTCACGCTCTTCATGGCCAGCCCTCCTGAGCACGACACGGTGGCGGGCAGGCCGGTGATTGCCGGGGTGGAGGAGAAGGTGCAGCTCGTCACGTCGGTGACGGTGGCCGAGAGCACGACCATCCCGCCGGCGGCACCAAGGGAGGCAGGCGTGGCGACGAAGGTGCTGATCCCCGGTCCCGAGGCTCCGGCCACGGTCAGGGTGAGCTTGGGGGCCTTCACCTTCTTCGACCCCAGGGCCTCCAGGGTGAGCTTGTAGGTCTGGGCTTTGGCGCTGGGGTTGGCGGGGACGCTGAGCGTCGTGGAAAGCCCCGAGGCGCACGACAGGGTCTTGGGGAGCCCGGCCAGGGTCGGCGACGACGAGACCACACACGAACTGGCCCCGCTCACCTTGGCGCTCAGCGTCACGCTCCCCCCGGCGTGAGGGAGGCTGGGCGGCGAGGCGCTAAAGGCTGAGATGCTCGGGGGCGGGGCGGGGGCCACGGTCAGGGTCGCCTTGGCCTTCACCGTCTTGGATCCGGTGGCCGACAGGGTGAGCTTGTACTTCTCGGTCTTGGACCCGGTGTTGGCCGGGACCACCACCGTCCTCGTGCCCGAGGCACAGGGGAGGGTCGCCGGCAACCCCGCCAGCGCCGGGGTGGAGGACACCGAGCACGAGGTGGCCCCGGTCACGACGTCCCGGAGCACCACCGTGCCCCCGGAGGCCGCCAGAGCGGACGGAGAGGCCGTGAAGGAGCTGACCGCAGGAGCAGGGGCCTTGGACTTGGGGGCGGCCGAGGCGGTCCCCGAGGCCCCAATCAAGGGCACCCCGGCGCCTACAACAATGGCCCCAACCGCAACTGCGGCCAGGCGCCTGGCCGACCACTGACTACGACCGTGCCCCACCACTGCGCCTCCCGCCGGATCGCGCTCCGAGTCACCCCACCCCGCCACGGGTGCGCTCAGGGTAGTGGAGGGGGAAAAGCCGTGCTCAGGGGATGTCCTGGTCAGGAAGTTAGTTGTCCGTACAAGTATGTGGGAAAATCTGGACGTAAGCGTGGGATGGAGTGAGGGCGGAGATCTCTTGGCCCCTGGTGGGCGGGGTTTTGTCGATAGGCCACCAGGGGCTCCCGACAAAACGCGCTGCGTCGCGTCGACAAAACCCTGGCCTGTTGCTTCCCCAGGTCAAAGACCTGCGGGGTTGAAACCTCGGCGCGGGCTTCATCCGGCGCCAGATGACGGCGACGCTGCGTTGTAGGCAGCGGCTTCTGCGACGGCGGGCGCGCCGATGTGGGGGCATGGGCCCCCTGCGTCACCCGGTGATCACGCCGAGGACGGTGGGTCGGGACCCTCCGGTGCGTCAGGGGTGGTCGGTGCCGCCGGGAGCCACTCCGAGAGCCTCCGGGTCCGACGACGCGACGGCAAGCGCCGGACCTTCCCGGCGGCGATGGCCCGCTGCTCGAGGAACGTGCGGATCTTGCGGACGTTGGCGGCCAGGATGAGCAGGGCCGTGAAGAAGCTCTGGGCGGCCACGCCGTGGACCCGACGCCGGCCGGCGTCACCGAGGGCCTCGTGGGCGGGGTCCTTCAGGAACCCGTTCATGCCCTCGGTGGCGTTGCGCAGGCGGTGGTAGGTGGCGTGCCAGGCAGGGCTCTGGTAGGGGAGGTCCTGGGCGAACTTGGCCCCGGCCTCGGGGTGGACGGTGACGGTCTCCTGGGTGCAGCACGCCGGGGGGTGCTCGGCGATCTCGTCGTCGAGGACGATGCGCTGGCTCCCGGCCGGGGCCCGGGTGAGCGAGCGGGGCTTGAGCGGGCAACGCACCACAGGGTTCGCTCCGGCGGCGGGGCACAAAAGACGCACGTCGCCCTCGGCGCTCGGACGGGCCTTGGGCCGCGCCGCGTAGGTCTGGCGCTCGGCGATGCGCGTGGCGTAGCGCTCGGCGTCGATGCGCCCGGCACGCACATCGGCGCTGGCGTCGACCAAGGCTGTGGGCATCATGGGGCAGTACCACCCGCCCTCGACCTGGTTGAGCCCCTGGCAGCTGTCCTTCACGCCGAGCTGGTTGTCCTTGTAGTCCCAGACGGGGTGGTAGCCAAGGCTGCGGGCCGGGAGCTGGAGGTCCTCGGCCTTGGCACTGGAGTAGGCCCGGTCCCCGGCCAGCCAACCGGCGCGGTGGCCGCGCCGGGCGATGGTGGCGAGCACCCGCGTCCCGTTCTTGCCCGGTTCGGCCCCGGGCCGGTGCAGCACCGCCATGCCGGCGACGAGGCTCGGGAAGCCCGACTCGTCGTCGTCGGGGCCGGCCACCCCGAGCGTGGCCTCGTAGCCGTAGCCGGACTTCGGCGCGGTGCCATCCTCTCCGTCGCGCTCGTCGGCCTCGCGCTCATAGACACCGGCATCGGGATCAACGGAGTGAATGAGGATGGGCCGGGGTGTGCGCTTCTTGTACCCCTCGCGGCGGCGCTTGGGCCGGCGGGCGAAGGAGGCGACGAAGGTGGCGTCGATGCCGAGCGATCCCTTCCAGCTCCGGCGCACGTCCCGGGGGAGGAGGCTCCAGCTGGCCTCGATGATCTGGTTCACCACCCCGTCCAGGCGCTCGTAGCGCACAGCCCAGTCCCCCTCCGAGTGCTGGGCCTGGCGCCGCGCCGCTTGCGCCTCGAAGGCGCCGGGGTCGAGGCGCCGGTTCTTCGGGAACCAGGAGGGGTCCATCACCTCCACCAGGGCGTGGAACCGGTGGCGGACGCTTCGGTAGGCGGCCCTCCATCCGTGGGGGTCGCTGGGAGGGTCGGGGACGGCGAGCTCGGCGCGCCACCGGGCGTTGAGCTGGCGAAAGAGCACGTCGGTGACCTGGGTGAGCTCGAGGGGCTGGTCGGTGAGGGCGCAGAGCACGAGGGCCACGAGCAGGGTGCGCTTGGAGAAGGTCTCGGGCCGCCCCCCCGGGCCCCGGTGCTCCTGCGCCACCCACGCCTCGATGCGCTCGACCACCCCCATGGCCTCGACGAGCGTGACGGCCAGCTTCACCGTGGCATCGTCCAAGGCGCGCCGAAGTGGCGCCACCACCTCCGCCTCGGGACCGGCGGGCGAGGACGAGACCCCGAGACGTCCGGTCATGGCCCGCCGGGGTCCCGCAGCAGACGGCGCACCTCGTCGGGGTCGGGGACCGCGAGATGGCGGCTGTACTTGACGAGCTGGCTGGCCTCGACCCCGCTGGCGGCCTCCAGGGCCTTCATGGGCGTGCCGGCGCTCATGTGCCCGACGATCCAGGTGATCCGCAGCCGCACCATGTTGAGTTGCGGTGCGTCACCCTTGGGCGTGCGGGCCACGAAGTTCGGCACCTGACGGTGGGTGATGCTGTGGCGCTCGGGCAGAAACACCAGGCCATCGCCGGCCTCCCGGGCGTAGGTGGCCACCCTTCGCTCCCAGCTCCGCAGCACCGGCACGGCCCGGGCCCGCTCGCCGCCCACCT
>DATJOV010000038.1:0-2943 GCA_035506735.1 Acidimicrobiales bacterium
GACGACGTCGCCACGCTCGAGGACCTCGGCAGCCGCCTGTCGGACGCCGAGACCCTCCACGACCTCATGGTGGAGGAGGGTGACGACTCGGTGTCCGGCGAGCTCGGCGAGGCCGCCGACGACCTCGCCCGGCGCCTCGACGACCTGGAGCTGCGCTCGCTGTTCTCCGGCGAGTACGACGAGCGTGACGCCATCGCCGAGCTCCACGCCGGCACCGGGGGCACCGACGCCCAGGACTGGTGCGAGATGCTGCTGCGGATGTACCTGCGCTGGGCCGAGCGGCGCGGCTTCAGCTTCGAGGTCGACGAGGTGACCGAGGGCCAGGAGGCCGGGCTGCTGTCGGCCACGTTCATCGTGAAGGGTCGGTTCGCCTACGGCCTGCTCTCGGCCGAGCGCGGCGTGCACCGGCTGGTCCGCATGTCACCCTTCGACGCCCAGCACCGCCGCCAGACCAGCTTCGCCTCGCTCAACGTCATCCCCTTCCTCGGGGACGGGGAGGTCGCCGACGTGGTCATCGACGACAAGGACCTGCGCATCGACACCTACCGCTCGTCGGGGGCGGGCGGCCAGCACGTGAACAAGACCGACTCGGCCGTGCGCATCACCCACCTCCCCACCGGCATCGTGGTGTCGTGCCAGAACGAGCGCAGCCAGCACCAGAACAAGGCCCGGGCCCTCCAGATCCTGGCCGCCAAGCTGGCCGAGCTCCAGCGGGCCGAACGGCGGGCCGAGCTCGACTCGCTCACGGGGACCAAGGCCGACGTGGCCTGGGGCAACCAGATCCGCTCCTACGTCCTGGCCCCGTACCAGATGGTGAAGGACCTGCGCACCGACTACGAGACGGGCAACGTCGACGCCGTCCTCGACGGCGACCTCGACGCCTTCATCGAGGCCGAGCTGCGCCGCCGGCGCCCCGACGCCACGTGACGCCGACGGCGCCGGGTGGCCGGGGCGCGCCCGGGGCGCTCACCCCCGCCCCCGTGTCCCGCCCCCCGGGCCGGCCCGACCGGCGCCCGCCCCACCGGGTGGCCCCCGTCACCTGCGGATTCACGCCGGGCCCGGCACCGTCCGCGTCGGCGGGGGCCCGGTGGCGTCATCATGGTCCCGTGCGGCGGTCCTCCCACCTCGAAGCGACACGGGAGCGGCTGGTAGCCTCTGGGCCACTTCGTGCGCCCGGACGGGCGCCCGCGCCAGGCGCCCGTCGCCGAGAAGCCGCTCGATGATCCGATTCGAGAACGTCACCAAGACCTACAAAGCCGGCTCGGTCGCCCTGCGCGACCTGTCGGTCGAGATCGACAAGGGCGAGTTCGTCTTCCTCGTGGGCCCGTCGGGCTCGGGGAAGACGACCTTCATCCGCCTCCTCCTGCGGGAGGAGGACCCCGACGCCGGGCGCATCTGGGTGGCGGGCCGCGAGATCGGGCACCTCAGCCAGTGGCGGGTCCCCTACCTGCGCCGCAACATCGGCTGCGTCTTCCAGGACTTCCGCCTCCTGCCCAACAAGACGGTGTTCGAGAACGTGGCCTTCGCCCTGGAGGTCATCGGCCGCCCCAAGCACGTCATCGCCGCCCAGGTGCCCCAGGTGCTGGACCTGGTGGGGCTGGCCAAGAAGCGCGAGAGCCTCCCGGGCGAGCTCTCGGGCGGGGAGCAGCAGCGGGTGGCCGTGGCCCGGGCCTTCGTCAACCGGCCCCTGGTCCTCCTGGCCGACGAGCCCACCGGCAACCTCGACCCCGCCACCAGCCAGGGCATCATGCGGCTGCTCGACCGCATCAACCGCACCGGCACGACCCTGGTGATCGCCACCCACGACGCCTCCATGGTGGACCAGATGCGCCGGCGGGTCATCGAGCTCGACCACGGGACGCTCGTGCGCGACCAGGCGCGGGGCGTCTACGGCTACGGGACGTGAGGCCGGACGTGGGGAGACGGGCCGGCAACGACGGAGGAGCACGCTGAGATGGCGCTGTCGGTCGACTACGTGACGCGCGAGACGGCGGCCAACCTGTGGCGCAACCGCCTCATGACCGTGGCCGCCGTGCTCACCGTGGGGGTGTCGCTGTCCCTGGTGGGGGCCTCGCTCCTGCTCAACAAGGGCGTGGGGAACGCCACCACCCAGTGGGCCCACGGCGTGGACGTGATCGTGTGGGTCAAGCCCGGGACCTCGGGCTCGCAGCTGCACTCCATCCAGCAGCAGCTCCACCAGCTCCCCTACGTGCGCTCGGTGACGTACCGGTCCCAGGCCTACGACCTCAACGAGGCCCGGCACCTCCTCCCCGCCGACGTGTCCCAGGTCCTGACCGTCGCCACCACGCCCGCCTCCCTGCGCTGCGCCCTCGACAACCCGAGCGAGGCCGTGGGCATCATCCACCAGTTCACCGGCTACCCCGGGGTGAAGAGCGTGGCCGCCCCCACCAAGGTGATCCACAACATCCAGGAGGTGAGCCGCATCCTCCAGGTGGTGTTCTTCATCCTGGCCCTCATCCTCCTCCTGTCGGCATCGGTCCTCATCCTCAACACCATCCGGCTGGCCATCTTCGCCCGCCGCCGCGAGGTGTCGGTCATGAAGCTGGTGGGGGCCACCAACTGGTTCATCCGGGTGCCGTTCATGTGCGAGGGGGTGGTCCAGGGCCTCCTGGGGGCCCTCTTCGCCTCGGGGGCGGTGCTGGTCCTGCACCTGGTGCTCGACGGCTTCGCCAACACCAAGACGGGCAACATCTGGTACCAGATGCGCCTGTCGGGGGGCGAGGTCATCACCACCTGCCTGCTGGTGGTGCTCATCGGCGTGGTGATCGGCTCGGCCGGCTCGCTCCTCGGGATCCGGCGCTTCCTCGACGCCTGACGGCGTCGGCCGACCAGGGTCAGCCGACCGGGGGTCGGCGATTGGGGTCAGCCCTTGTTGGCGCCGTTGGCGCGGACGAAATCGTTGACCGCGTAGTACGAGTCGAT
>DATJOV010000039.1:0-15782 GCA_035506735.1 Acidimicrobiales bacterium
TGACGGCCCGCTACCGGCTCCACCCCGGCGCCACCGGCGCCGGGGCCGCCGACCTGTCGGGCACCATCGGGGCCTCGGTGGACCTGTTGGGGCCAGAGGGGTGGACGGGCCACGTGACGTCGACGGGCCCCGTGGCCTTCACGGGCACCACGGCCGCCATCACGGTGGGCATCGACTTCGCCCGGGTGACGGCGGTGGAGCACGCCTTCGCCCAGGAGACCGGGGTGCCCCTCGGCCCCGGCAACGTGGTCGTGACGCCCACGGTGCGGGTCCGGGGCTCGGTGGGCGGGGCCCCGGTCCGCACCTCGTACGCCCCCGCCCTCACCTTCCAGCTGAGCAGCTCGGAGTTCTCCCTGGCGTCGGCCTCGCCCACCGCCGGGGGCGGCGGCGAGCAGCTCGACCCGTCGGCCTCGGGCTCGGGCGACCGCCTGGTCGAGGTCCCGGCCACCCTGCCCGTCCTCGGCATCCCCCTGCGGGTGGGGGCGGCCCGGACGCTGGCGCTCCTCGGCATGCTCCTGTCCCTCGTGGCCGGCCTGGCCGTCCTGGGGTGGCTGGAGCGGCGCCGGCGCATGGACGAGCCCACCCGCATCCGCGCCTCGCACGGCCACTCGCTCGTGTCGGTGTCCTCCAGCCCGGCCCTCGACGCCCCCCTGGTCGTGGACGTGGAGACCTTCGGGGGCCTGGTCCGCCTGGCCGAGCGCTTCGACTGCGTGATCCTGGACCTGGGCCACGGCGCCGGCCACACCTACTACGTGGAGTGCGGCGCCACCGTCTACCGCTACGGCCTCGAACCGGGCGACGAGGCCCTCCCCGGCCCCTCCGACGACCCCGGGCCGCCGGGCGACCTCACCTACCACGTGAAGGCGCTGCGCTCGGTGTCCTGAGCCCGGCGGCGCCCGCCGCTAGGGCGTGGACGCCGAGGGGGCGGCGCGCCGGGCCAGAAAGGCCATGACGGCCTCGGCGCACGCCTCGGGGCCGGCGTCGGCCGTGTCGACCACGACGTCGTAGGCCACGCCGGCGTGCACCCGCTCGGCCTGGTCCCGGGCCATGCCGGGGATGCGCTCGGGCCGCCCCTCCTCCCGCCGGGCCGCCACCTCGGGGTCGCAGCGCACCCCCACCCACACCACGTCCACGCCGGCCAGGGCCTCGGCCATGCGGGCCTGGGAGGCGGCACCGCCCAGGAGGACCTCGTCCACCACCACGCCCACGCCCCCCCGCACCATGGCGGCCACGCCCCGGTACCAGGCGGCCTCGGCCCGGCGGAAGTCGTCGTCGACCGCCACCGTTCCCCCCGGGCCGACGTGGAGGGAGGCCGGGCCGGTGACGGGATCGTCCCCGCCGGGCAGGGCCCGGAGCAGGTCGTCGACACCGAGGGTCAGCCACGACGGACCGAGGCGGCGCTGCAGGCTCCGTGCCAACGTCGAGGTGCCCGAGCTCGACCCGCCGTTGAGGACGATCACACCGGGAACGATGGGCGCACGGTAGCGGGCCCGGCGCGGCGGCGCTCCCGAGCGCTGTGGCACAGGCGGCGGGCATCGGCCCGGGTGAGTCCACCTGCCCGTGGGGGTGGACTCCCGGATGTGCCGGGGCGGGGCGCACCGTACCGTCGCCGTCGAGACCGCGCACCCTCGAGACGAGGCAGTGGCATCGCGCCACCGCACCCGGAGGACATCCCCATGACCAGCTCCGCCCGCCGCACCGTGGCGCGCCTCGTGCGCCTCGCCCCCCTGCCCGCCGCCGCCGCCCTGCTCGTGGTGCTGGCCCTGCCGAGCACGGGCGGAGCCCTCACAGCCGGCGCGCCGGTGCACGGGGCCCTCATCTCGGTGGCCGGGCACGGCGTGGCCGAGCACGACTCCACCTCCGACAACTGGTCGGGGTACGACAAGGGCTTCCTCGAGCACGACACCACCTTCGACGCCATCGGCGCCGAGTGGACGGTGCCCACCGCCACCCAGCACACCCCCGGTCAGGCCGAGAGCTCGGCCACGTGGATCGGCATCGGGGGCGGCTGTCTCGACACCTCGTGCACCGAGACCGACAACACCCTCATCCAGGCCGGGACCGAGCAGGACGTGGCGGCAGACGGGACGGCCAGCTACTCGGCCTGGTGGGAGATCGTGCCCGTCCCGAGCGTGAGCTCGAGCATCACGGTCGACCCCGGCGACCTGATCAGCTGCTCCATCACCCAGAGCCTCCCCGAGGTGTGGGACATCACCCTGAAGGACCTCACCGACGGCCAGAGCTTCACCGAGACCGTGCCCTACGCCTCGAGCTACCTCACGGCCGAGTGGATCGAAGAGACCCCGCTCGAGATCGGGACGTCGGGGACCGGGATCAGCGCCCTCCCCGACCTGAGCACCACCCACTTCTCCGACGCCACCGTGAACGGCGCCGGCGCCGACCTCGTGCCGGCCGAGGCCGTGCAGCTGGTGGACTCGAGCGGGACACCGCTGGCCACGCCCTCGGCCCCCGACGCGGCGGGCACCGGCTTCGACGACTGCAGCTACGCCTCGGCCTGCGCCGCCCCCACCAGCTGAGCCAGCGGGGACCCGGGCCGCCCACGGCGCAGGGACGGCGCCCCGGCCCTCGACCCCCGATCCGACCGGGCCACCGCGTCCGGACGCAGCGCCCCGGCGCCCGAGCCGGCCCGCCGGGGGCGGTCGGGCCCGGCCCGCAGGACCCGGCGCACCCCCACCACGGCGATCACGGCCAGCGCACCGAGCACGGCCACGGTCACCCAGCCGGCGTGGCCGGGGGCGAGCTGGTCGGTGCGGGCCAGGCGCGCCGTGGCCCCCTGCCGGGTGGGGTGGGCCGCCAGCCAGCGCGCCGAGGCCGCCACGGCGGCGAGCATGGTGCCGGCGGTGACGAGGCCGAGGACGGTGTCGGCGCGCCGCGGGGCCCGCGCCGGCAGGCGGGCCAGGAGGCGCAGCACTCCCCCCGCCCCCCCCACGAGGGCGACGGGGGCCACCGCCGCGGCGAGGAGCTCGCCGGCGGGCATGCGGGCGACGAGGTCGGGGTGGACCCAGGCCGGGGTGATGGCGGCCACGCCACCCCGGACCCACAGGGTGAGCAGGTGGGCCGGCCCGGTCCGGGGCAGCGCGGCGGCGGCGGGCGAGTACCAGCCCGAGCGGTCGGCGCTCCACCCCGTGGCGCTGAGCACGACCAGGGACGCCACCGACACCAGGGCCGGTCGCAGGGCCGGCGTCGGTGCGGCCCCCTCCGCCGTTCCGCGGGACCGCCGCCGGAGCGCCCCGACCACCACGCCGACGGGCAGGACCACGGTGGCCACCACGGCCGAGGCGGCCAGGACCAGGTCGGCCCCGCGCAGGACGGCGGGGACGGCGGGGCCCCGGCCGGCGATGCCGGTGCGGAGCTGGGACCACATCCCCGTGGCCAGGACGGCGAAGGGGACCAGGGCGGCGTAGACGAGGGCCAGCCCCGACCGGGCGCCGTCGGCGCTCCCGGCCGGGAGGGCGCCGGCGTGGCGGAGGCGCTCGGCCAGGGCGGCCCGGGCCACATCGCGTCCGACCCCCCTGGTCCCCTCGTCGAGCTCGGCCGCCAGGGTCTCCACGAAGTCGGGGAAGCGGGCCCGCCACGGGCGGGGGTAGAGGCGGGCGAGACGCTGGGCCCGGCGCCGGGCACGCTCGCTCACGGAGCGGCCCCACCGGCCAGGCGGCGAAGCCCCACCTCGGCCACGCGGCGCTGGAGCGAGAGCTGGGTGCGCAGGGCCTCGCTCCCCAGGGCCGTGATCCGGTAGGGGCGGCGCCGCTCGTCCTCGGAGGCGACGGGTTCGATCAGTCCCTGGTCGACCAGCCGGGCCAGGGCGCCGTAGAGCGTGCCCGGGGCCAGATGGACCTCGGCGAAGGACTCGATGTCCTTGGTGAGGGCGTAGCCGTGCTTGGCCCCGTCGGCCAGGCTGGACAGGATCAGTGTGGCCGGGCCGGTGTAGCGCCCCAGATCGGCGAGCTGCTCGGCTCCCATGTCAGCGTCCCCCGTGCGCCCGGGAGGGTAGCAGCACGGCCCGGCGCAGCGGGGTGGGCCGGCCCGCCGACGGCCGGCGCCACAGGGCGCCGTCGAGGGAGAAGTGGGCCAGCACGATCCCGAAATAGGCGCCCGAGACGGCCCGCACGACGGTGCCGCCGGGGCGCGTCTCGGCCATGGCCGAGAGCAGCGCCCCGCCCACCACGGCCAGTGCCACCACGCCCAGCGCCGTCCCGGGGCGTCGGCGCCAAGCGCCGGGGGGCGCCACGCCGGTCGGACCGGTGCGGAGGCCCACCACCCAGAGGTACTGCAGGCCGTGGGCCACCACCATGCCGGTGACGGCGGCCTGGGCCCCGTGGAAGACGAAGACGGGCGCCACGAAGAGGACGGCCGTCACCGCCGCCCCGGCCACCACGGCGGGCCGGTGGTCCCGGTGGGCGGCCACCACGGTGGCCACGGCGCACCCTGCCACCGTCGCCCCCCCCAGCCCGACGGCCACGGCCGGGAGCCAGGGGGGCGGCGCCACGCCGCCCAGGCCGAGGAGGACCGGGCGGGTGACGAGGCCCGCCACCCCGCACCATCCGGCCACGGCCACGGCCCGCCGCTCGGCCGGGCTCGCCCCGCCCGCCCCCCACATGGCCGCCACCAGGGTGACCAGACCCAGGTTCTGGCGCTGGAAGTGGTGGAACTGCCAGGCGAAGAAGGCCAGTAGGAGCCAGACCAACCAGTGGTGGGGGACGGCCACGGCCAGGCCCACGGCGCCGAGCGCGAGCGCGGCGGGCAGGGCGACGAGGCGGGCAGGGTGGGACCGGACCCGGCGCCGCACCCCGGGGTCGGCCCACAGCCACCCGGTGACCGGGACGTGCCCGACGTAGGCCACCACCACCAGGACGCCGAGGACGGGGGAGATCCCCGTCCCGGTCGGGGTGGCCACCATCGGGGCCAGGACGAGGGGCCCCAGGGTGGCGAGCGCCAGACCGCCGGCGGCGAAGCGCCGGTCGGCCCCGGACTCAGCCCCCACCGCCGGCCGGGGCGGCGTGGTGCCCCAGGGCGGCCACGACGAGGGACACCACGCCGGTCAGGATCCCGCCCGCCGTCAGGACGGCCAGCCAGAAGGTGGCCCGCCCCACCGCCCACACCCATGCCTCGTGGCGGGCCGACCCGTCCCGGTCCTCGGCCACCACCATCTCGTATGCCATGCCGGCTGTCTCGTATGCCATGCCGGCTGTTTACTCCGTGAGACGGTATATCGTCAAGCGTTCGATCGCATCAGGAATGGTCCTTCTGCCACACCGAGACGTGCCCCCTGCTGTCGCCGGTGAAGGGCGAGCGGTCCCAGCCGGCCCAGCGGTCCCGCAGGGCCATGCCGGCCAGCCGGGCCATGAGGTCGAGCTCGGAGGGCCACACGAAGCGCCACGGGGTCGTGATCCGGCGCACCCCCGAGGGCCCCGCCAGGACGTGGTGCGAGGTCCCCTGCTGGGCCACGAGGTCGGTGTAGTGGTCGTAGCCCACGTAGCCCGGGGCGTGGGCGAAGACGCGGGCGTCCTCCCCCGGCGGCAGGCGGCGCAGGTCGGGGACGCCCACCTCGACGACGAAGCAGCCACCGGGCTCGAGATGGGCGGCGGCGTTGGCGAAGCACGCCACCTGCTGGTCCTGGGTGGTGAGGTTCCCGATGGTGTTGAACACGAGGTACACCAACCGGAACCGGCCCGCGAGGCGGGTGGTCGCCATGTCGCCCACGGCGACCTCGATGCCCTGCGCCCCCGCCTTGGACCGCAGCCGTTCGACCATGGCGGCCGAGAGCTCGATCCCCGACACGGGCACGCCGCGGGCGGCCAGGGGCAGCGCCACGCGCCCCGTGCCGACGGCGAACTCGAGGGCGGCCCCGTCCCCGGCCAGCTCGGCCAGGACGTCGACGGCGGGATCGAGGACGGCGGGGAGGAACATGGCCGCCGCGCTCTCGTCGTAGCCCGCCGCCACATCCTCACCGAAATGATCCTCGGGCACGTCCCATGCTGGCACGGGGCCTGGCGCAGGTGCCGTCCCTAGACTTCGGCGATGGAGCGCCCCCGACCGGAGATCGTCCGGCACTACGAGACCATCAGCGAGGGGGAGCGCATCGCCGAGGGTCTGGGCCAGCTCGAGTTGCTCCGGGTCCGGGACGTCCTGGAGCCGTACCTCCCTCCACCGCCCGCCACCATCCTCGACGTGGGCGGGGCCACCGGCATCCACGCCGCGTGGCTGGCCGCCCGGGGCCACCACGTCCACGTCGTCGACCTCCTGCCCCACCACGTCGAGGCGGCGGCGGGCCTGGCGGGCGGACCGGGCCGGATCACGGCCCAGGTCGGGGACGCCCGGGCCCTGCCCGTCGACGACGCCAGCGTCGACGCCGTGCTCCTCTTCGGCCCCCTCTACCACCTCACCGAGCGGGCCGACCGGCTCCTCGCCTGGTCCGAGGCGCGGCGCGTCGTCCGCCCCGGTGGGTACGTCGTCGCCGCCGCCATCTCGCGCTTCGCCTCGCTCTTCGACGGCCTGGCCCGGGGCTTTCTCTTCGACCCGGTCTTCGCCGCCATCGTCGACCGGGACCTCGCCGACGGCCAGCACCGCAACCCGACCGGCGACCCCCGTTGGTTCACCACCGCCTACTTCCACCGTCCCGACGAGCTGCGGGCCGAGGCCGAAGCGGCGGGGGCCGACGTGGTGGAGCTGGTCGGGCTCGAGGGCCTGGCCGGGTGGCTGCCGCACCTGGCAGGAGCTTGGGCCGAGGCCGAGGGCCGGGAGGTGATCCTCGGGGCGGCCCGGGCCGTGGCGGCCGAACCCTCGCTCCTGGGGCTGAGTGCGCATCTCCTGGCGGTGACCCGGACGGCGCCCTGAGGTTCGGGGCCCGTCACCCCGACGACGCCGCGGTCAGCGCCGGGTCGACCGCAACCAGGCCCGCAGGCGCAGCTCCAGGGCGGCCGTGGCCGTCCCCTGGTAGCCGTAGCGGTCACCCGTGGTGACCGGGCTCGTGCCGAGGGGGTTGGTCACGGTGACGTCCACGGTGGAGCCGCCGGCCGGGCCGGCGGGAGCCACAGCGGTGATCTCGGAGCGCGACACCACGGTCACGTCGGTGGCGGGCACGGCACCGAAGAGGACGCTGGTCGTCCCGTCGCCGAAGCCCACCCCGGTGATGGTGACCGGGGTGCCCCCCGCCGACGGGCCCGAGGCCGGGCTGATGCCGGTCACCGAGGGCAGGGCCTCGCCACCGGTCACGGTGTGGAGGACGACGGACCCGGCTGCGGTGAAGCCCACGCCCCAGCACGACGCGGCCGAGACGCAGGCCACCCCCTCGAGCGGATCGCCGGCGGGGAGCGGGGTGGCCTGGTTCGTCCACGTGGTGCCGCCGTCGGCGGTGGCCACGACGGCGGTCCGGTACGGGTCGCCCCCGTAGGCCACACCCACCGCCACGCAGTGCCCGGCGTCGGCGCACGACAGGGCGTCGACGCCGGGGGCGTTGCCGCCGGCGAACTGCGCCCCACCGACCAGCGTGGACAGCGTCCAGCTCGCCCCGCCGTCGGTGCTCACCAGGTGGTAGGTGCTGTAGGTGGAGGGGAGCCCCGCCACGACGGTGTCCTGCCCCGCCACCACGCAGTCCCCGGTGCCGGGGCACGAGATGGCGGTGAGGTCGTTGGCGGCCACCAGCTGCGACTGCCACGTCTTGCCCCCGTCACTCGTCGTGGACACCACGCCCTCGTTCTCCTGGGACGGCGTGGTCGTCTCGTAGGTGGCCTGCCCCACGGCCAGGCAGTGACCCGTGGTCGGACAGGCGATGCCGTCGAGCACCGAGCTCATGGGGGCGGGCCCCCTGTCCGGCAACGAGGGGGCGCTCCAGGGCAGGAGCGACCACGACGCACCCGCGTCCGTGGTGGCGATGACGGCACTCCGGCCCACGATCCCGACGGCCGCCGTGGCCCAGCAGTGCTCGATGTCGGAGCACGACACCGAGGTGAGGTAGCCGTCGACGGTGTCGACGGTCGAGGACCTCCACGTGGCACCGCCGTCGGTCGTGACGAGCACGGCGTTGGACGGGGCGATGATCCCGCCCTCGCTCGTCCCGCCCACGGCGACGCAGTGGCCGGCGTCGGGGCAGGAGACGGCGTCGAGGCCCAGGCCGGTGACGCCGTGGGTGTCGGCCACCCACCGTCCGCCGGCGTCGGTCGTCTCCTCCACGACGGCGTCCCCCGCCGCATCCGAGCCGACGGCGACGCATTCGGACGCCGTGGGGCAGGAGATCGCGCTCAACGACGAGCCGTCGGTGGAGGAGCTCTGGGTGTACCACCCCTCGCACGCGCTCAGCGCCGTGGCGGTGAGGAGGAGCGCCACCAGCGGCCCGCACCGCCGTCCCGCCGTACTACGCCACGGTCGCGTCATGGTCCCACCGTCCTGCCCCCCGAGGGCACTGTAGACCCGGTCCCCCCGGGCGACAACGGCCCGGCCTACCTGGCACGAGCCGCTCGCCGTCCTCACCGTGCACCGGGGAGGCCCGGGCGGGGGCCGGTGTAGCCTCGTTCGTGTGGGGCGAGGCCGGTTGACCGGCGGCCGGGGGCCCGAAGGCGGCGCCGTGACGGGTCCGGTCCACGAGGCTGAGGGCGACGACCCGAACCGGCACCGACGTGCCCTGGGCCGGGTCTTCAACGAGGACCCCGAGCTCTACGACCGGGTCCGGCCCTCCTACCCCGACGCCCTGTTCGCCGACCTCGTCGCCATCGGCGGGATCGACGGGCGGTCCTCGGTCCTCGAGGTGGGCTGCGGCACCGGGCAGGCGACGGGCTCGCTGGCCCGGCTCGGGTGCGCCGTGACCGCGCTCGAGCCCGGTGCGGCCATGGCCGCCCTGGCCCGTCGGCGGGTGGCGGGGTTCGCCCACGTCGGGATCGAGACGGCGTCCTTCGAGGCGTGGGAGGACGGGGGCCGGCGCTTCGACGTCGTGGTGGCGGCGTCGTCGTGGCACTGGGTCGACCCGACGGTGGGGTGGCCCAAGGCGCGACGCGTGCTCGTGCCCGGAGGCTGGATGGCCCTGGCCGGCCACGTCGTGGTGCGCCGCCCGGGCGAGGCCGAGGTCTACGCCGAGACTGCCTATCTCCACCAGCGCTACGCCCCGGGTGGTCCGGACTGGGGCCACCCGCCCCTCGAGGACGAGGTCCGCGCCTCGGCCCACGGCTGGGGCCTCGTGGCCGATCCGGGAGCCCTGTTCGAGCCCCCGGTGGCACGGTGGTACCCCACCGTGCAATGGCTCGACGGCGAGGGCTTCGCCGACCTCCTGCGCTCCATGTCGATCTACCGGCGCCTCGATCCCCAGGTACGCGAGCCGCTCCTCGACGCCATCGCCGAGCGCATCCGCACCCGCATGGGCGACCGGGTCCCCCGCCGCTCCCTCACCGTCCTGCGCATGGGCCGCCGTGCCGAAGCGTCAGGGTAGGGGTGCCGGACGCCCGGTCATCCTCCCCGCCCGGCCGACGCCGCCCGACGCCGGCGGGCGAGGACGGCGGGACCGGCCAGGGCGGCCACGAGACCGACGACACCGAGCACGGCGAGGAGGATCCCGTCGGAGAACGCCCGGGGCCAGTAGCGCAGGGCGATGGTGTGGTGGCCAGGGGGGATCCGTGCCTGGAGCATGACCCCGGCGAAGGCCTGCAGCACGAGGGGCCGGCCGTCGATCGTGGCGGTCCAACCGGGGACGTCGGTCAACCGCAGTCGCAACAGGCCGAGGGAGGCCAGGTCGGTGTGCACCGTCCACGACGCCGGGCCCCCGGGATGGGTCACGGCCAGGACCGCGCCCGTGGCCTGCGGAGCGGGGAGGGACCGTCCCCGGGTGAGCGGCACGAGCGTGGCCAGCGCCGCCCCGGGGATGCGGTAGAGACCCTCGCCCCCCACGTCTCGCACGAAGACCGCTCCCCGCGGGCCCCGGACCCCGTGGGGCTCGAGCACGAACCGCACGCCGTACTCGCGGGCCACGGCGACGGTAGGGATGTCCGGACAGAACAGCGGGTACCCGGTCGGATCCACGGCCTGGCCCGTGGCGGCCTGGAACGACGATTCGTAGGTCCGGGGGAACATGGGATCGAGGATCATCAGCTCGCGCAGGTCCAGCATCAGATTGACGTCGGCCAGGACCCCGACCTGACGCGAGTAGCAGAAGTTGCCGATACCGACGAGGGAGGAGCCCGCCGTCTTCGTCAGGGCCGTCTGCGCCGGGGTCGCCACCGAGCCCGTGGCGCTCGACGACCACAGCGGGGCCGAGGCCAGGACCAGGAACACCGTCTCGCACGTGAGGAAGCACAGCCCTGCGACGCGGCCCAGGCGTACCGCAGTCCAACCGCCTCTGACGTGACGCGGCGCGGCGCGGCGGTGCAGCCACAGCACGGCGCCGACGATGGCCAGGGCACACGCCGTCTCGATCACCGGACCGATGAAGCTCGTGTCCCGGATGGCGGCATCGGCCCGGGAGAGGTGGCCGCGTCCGGCCGTCCACAGCACCAGGAGACCGACGGCGGCGGCGGCGAAGCCTCCCCAGAGCCCCCACCGCACGGCCCGGTCGCCGTGGGACCGGACCAGGATGTCCAGCCCGACACCGGACAGGGCGGCCAGGGCGAAGGCCATCGGGGGCAAGGCGCCACGGACCCAATAGACCCCACCGATCACGGGGAGCCGATTCATGAGCGACATGACCGGAGGGACGAACACGATGGCCGCCGCCACCACGGCCACCACGCCCAGTCCCACCACCTCGGGTTGGCGGCGCCGGACCACGAGCGCCGTCACGGCGAAGACGACGGCGATGACGCCGAGGTAGTCGGCGCTCCACACGTAATTGAGGCTTCCGAAGAAATGGCTGCCCGCCGTCGGCAGTCCGTTGAAGCTCGGGGTGAGGATGTCCGCCAGGTTGTTGAGGGGCAGCGCCTGGCGAAAGCTGACCCCGAAGACCTCGTCGGCATACCGGGCGTTCCCGGCGAAGGAGCTGTGCAGGACCTGGAGTCCCGGGAGCACGAGCGGGGCACTGAGGGCGAAGCCGGCGACGAGGGCGAGGGCGAGGTCCACGAACGGTCGCTGGATGGGTGGCCCGTTGCCACGGAGTCGCCACAGCGAGAGCACGGTGGCCAGGAACACCACGAGCGCCAAGCCGAAGACCACCACGAGCTCGGGGAACCCCGAATAGATGGCCAAGGCCAGCACGACGGCCAGGAACGCCACGCCCCGGGCTCGGTGACGTGTGCGGAACAGGAACAGCGTGGCGGCGAAGAGCCACCCTGCCCACGACATGGTGGATGCCACGGGCCACCCCAGCCACCCCGCCACCGGTCCACTGAGCTCGAACACCGTGGCGGCCATGGCCGACCCCAGAATGCCCAGGCCCAGGACCCGGCCGAACACGTACATGCCCGTCCCGGCGATCACGACCGTGGTGGCCACCCCCACCGTGAAGGCGAAGCGGACCGGCACCAGGTAGCCGACCAGGGCCGGCAGCCCGAAGGGGGCCGAGGTCCAGTTGAAGGCCAGGGGCAGGCCGAGGCCGCTGTAGGGATTCCACAGGGGAAGGTGCCCGTGGTGGACCTGCGTCCAGGCCAGGGTCAAGAAGGGGATCACGTCCTCGATCTGGTCGCTCGCCACCGGGTTGTGGGGCACCACCCCGGGTTGCTTCGAGAGGCCGAACTGGCTCAACAGGTCGAAGGGGCCGAGCGACAACCCGTGGACCAGAGCCGGCACCAGGATGGCCACACCTGCCACCACCACCCAGGCCACGCCGAGCACCTCCAGGTGCCGTGGCGTCACCCTGCGTTGCTCGTCGGGGGAGGAGTGCGATAGCCGAGGAAGAGCCCGAGGCATCGTTTCCTGGTCCATGACGGCTACCCGTGCCCCCTCGTTGGCAACCCGACAGGAGCCGAAGCATACTGGTGGCGTCCGTCACCACCCCCCGACCCTGTGCCCTGCTCTCGCGGATGCGTGCCCGTCCGCGACGCGTCGCAGCGGAGGAGCACGGTGTGTCGCAAGCGCTGCACGGCAACCACGCCTGCCGTGACGACGGCTCCGCCCGTCGGCTCGGTCACGGTCACGACGCACGCAGACCGACCACGGCAGGTCCGACCCGGCCACCGCACGTCTCGGGGGGACAGGTGCACGAGGCACGGGGGTCGGAGGCCGGCTCGTGGTCTCGGGCACCGGCGCGGCCCCGCCCGGTCGACGTTGCGGTGCAGCGGCGGCAACGCCGGAGTCGCCAGCCCGGGACCTGGCAGGCCTGGCGCCGTCCCCATCGAACGACACCGTTGTCATTTTGGGGGGAACCCCGGCGTCCTCTCCCCCCGGGGCGGTGCAGGACGGGAAGCGCGGGTATTCCTGCGTCCGTGGTGAGGGGATATTTTCTGTGCTCATAGGGGCAGGCGTAACCAGTAGCATTGGCCAATCCTCGGGGGGGCGGCACAGGTGGGTGCGACGTTCCTGAATCACTGTTCTCCATGAACCGGACGCTGTCGTTCCAGGCCGCGCCTCCGAAGATCTCCGCGGTTATTGCCTGCTACAACGATGCCGAGGCGGTCCCGATCATGCATGCGCGCCTCGCCGCGACCTTCCAGCGGATCGGCGTCGACTACGAGATCATCTTCGTGAACGACGGCAGTCCGGACGACGCCGGCACCGTCCTCGCCGCCCTCGCCGCCGAGGACCCCAAGGTCGTGGTCATCAACCACAGCCGGGCTTTCGGTTCGCAGAGCGCCTTCACGAGCGGGATGCGGATCGCCACCGGTGACGCCGTTGCCCTCCTCGACGGCGACCTCCAGGACCCCCCCGAGCTCATCGCCGATTTCTACGCCCAATGGCTCGAGGGCTACGACATCGTCTACGGGGAGCGTCGGAACCGGGAGGCCCCCCGGGTCATGCGCATCGCCTACAAGGCCTTCTACCGGCTCCTCCGCCGTGTCGCCTACGTCACCATCCCCCTGGACGCCGGTGACTTCTCCCTGATGGACCGCCGCGTCGTCGACGAATTGAACAGGCTCCCCGAGTCACACCGGTTCATCCGGGGGCTGCGCGCCTGGGTGGGATTCCGATCCGTCGGGGTTCCCTACACCCGTCCCGAGCGCATGTTCGGCACCTCCACGAACTCGGTGGTGAAGAACCTCATGTGGGCGCGCCGCGGCATCGTGGCCTTCTCCTACGCACCGCTCGAGCTGATCCTGATGATCGCCATCGCCTCCGTCGGCATCGCCGTGGTGGCAGGCGTTGTGGACGTGGTGCTCAAGCTGGCCGACCCGTCGGTCGCTCCCAGTGGCATCACCACCGTCATCCTCCTCATCCTCATGATGGGGGGCCTCATCCTGCTCTCCCTGAGCATCATCGGGTTCTATGTCGCCGACATCTACACCGAGGTCAAGGCTCGCCCGCCGTTCGTCGTCGACGAGATCCTCAACCATCCCGTCACCAACGCCGAGCGGGCCCGACCGGCGCTGCGGGAGCGCCACGATGCCTAAGCCCACCAAGCGAGTGCTCGTCACCGGGGCAACCGGCTTCATCGGTGCCAATCTGGCCCGTCGGCTCCTGTCCGACGGTCACGAGGTCCACCTCCTGGTGCGGCCGGCCGAGACCCGGTGGCGGATCGCCGCCATCGCCGACCGGGTGCACCTGCACGAGGTCACCCTCGAGCAGCGCGCCCTGGTCGACCGGGTGGTGAGGGACGTCGATCCTCACTGGGTCTTCCACCTTGCCGCCTACGGCGCCTACTCCTCCCAGCGCGACGTCCAGACCATCGTGACCACCAATTTCAACGGGACGGTCAACCTGCTCGAGGCCTGCCTCGCCACCGACTTCGAGGCCTTCGTCAACGCCGGCTCCTCCTCCGAGTACGGCTTCAAGGACCACGCTCCCCTCGAATCGGAGCTGACCGACCCGAACAGCCACTACGCCGTGTCGAAGGCGGCCGCCACGCTCTACTGTCGCTTCACCGCGCTCCAGGCGGAGCGCCACGTGTCCACGTTGCGCCTGTACTCGGTGTTCGGGCCATGGGAGGACCCCACCCGCCTGCTCCCCACCCTCGTGGTCTACGGGCTGCGGGGCGAGCTCCCTCCCCTCGTCTCGCCCGGGATCGCCCGCGATTACGTCTACGTCGACGACGCCATCGAGGCCTTCCTCCTCACGGCGGCGGCGTCCGAGGTCGCCCGGGGATCGATCTTCAACGTGGGGACCGGGATCCAGACCACCCTCGCCCAGCTGGTCGAGATGGTCCGGGAGGCGTTCGGCATCACCGTCGAGCCCCAGTGGGGATCGATGCCCGACCGCGCCTGGGACACCGATATCTGGGTCTGCGACCCCACCCTCATCTCCGCCAGCATCGGATGGAAGCCGGCCCGGAGCCTCTCCGAGGACCTCCGCGCCTTCGCCCGCTGGCTCTCGTCCGACGATGTCCTGCGCCGGCACTACGAGACGTCCCGGGACCTGCCGCGATGAGCGAGGCTGCCCCGGCCCCGGCGGTGAGCGCCCCTGCGGTCCTGGGGCCCTCCATCCGCCGGATCGTGCTCGAGCAGTCCAAGCGGGCCCACGTCGGGCACATCGGCTCGGCCCTCTCGATCGCCGACCTCATCGGCGCCGCCTTCACCTACCTGGGGCCCCAGGATCCGTCGGAGGCCGACCGCGACCGCTTCGTCCTGTCGAAGGGCCACGCCGCCCTGGCCCTCTACGCCGTGCTGGCCCTGGTGGGGACCTTGCCCGAGGCCGCCCTCGACACCTTCTGCGCCGACGACAGCCTGCTCGCCGTCCATCCCGACGAGCTCCTGCCCGGCGTCGACTTCTCGACCGGCTCCCTCGGGCAGGGCCTCACCTACGCCGTCGGCTGTGCCCTCGCCGGCGTGCTCCAGCACTCGGCACGGCGGGTCGTCGCCCTGGTCAGCGACGCCGAGTGCGACGAGGGGGCCATCTGGGAGGCGGCCATGTTCGGCGGCCACCACCGCCTGCACAACCTGACCGTCCTCGTCGACCACAACCACCAACAGGCGTTCGGCTACACCGCCGACGTGCTCGACAGCGGGGCCATGGCCGATCGGTGGCGGGCTTTCGGCTGGGAGGTCCACGACGTCGACGGGCACGACGAGGCCGCCGTCCTCGCCACCCTGGCCGCTCCCGCCGAGCACCGGCCCCGGGCGATCATCGCCGAGACGACTTTCGGCAAGGGCGTCTCCTTCATGGAGCGCCAGATCAAGTGGCACTACCTCCCGATGTCCGACGACCAGTACGAGCAGGCCATGACCGAGATCGGCGCCCTGTCGTGAGAACGGCGTTCGTGACGACCCTCGTCGACCTGGCGCGGCACGACGACCGCATCGTGCTCCTCACCGGCGACCTCGGGTTCATGGCCCTGGAGCCGTTCCGCGACGCGTTCCCCGACCGGTTCGTCAACATGGGCGTGGCCGAGCAGAACATGATCGGGGTGGCGACCGGCCTGGCCGACGCCGGCTTCGTCCCCTTCTGCTACTCCATCGTGCCGTTCGCCGTCTTCCGGCCCTACGAGTTCATCCGGGACGGCCCGGTCCTCCACGGCCTCCCGGTCCGGATCGTCGGCATGGGGGGTGGCTTCGAGTACGGCACGGCGGGGCCCACCCATTACGGGCTCGAGGACGTGGGCGCCATGCAGCTCCTGCAGGACATGGCCGTGGTGGCCCCGGCCGATCCCGCCCAGGCCGCCACCGCCGTGGCCGCCCTGGGCCAGTGGCCCGGCCCCGCCTACCTCCGCCTCGGCAAGAAGGACGCCGACGTCGTCCCCGGCCTCGACGGTCGCGTCGAGC
>DATJOV010000040.1:0-6164 GCA_035506735.1 Acidimicrobiales bacterium
GCAGAATGCTGTCCCTCAGCCCGGCGAAATTGCTGGTCATCCTCCTCGTGGCACTGATCGTGCTGGGACCGGAGAAGCTCCCGCAGGTGGCCCGCCAGCTCGGCGCGGCCTGGCACGACCTGCGCAAGTTCCGCAGCCGGATCGAGCAGGAGGTGCGGGGCACCTTCCCCAACCTCCCACCCACCCACGAGGTGGCCCAGGCGGTCAGGTCGCCCTTCGCCTTCCTCGACCGGTTGGCCGACGAGCACGAGAAGGCGTCGGTCGAGACCGCCCGGTCCGAGGCGAGCGATCCCGACGAGCGGCCACCGCCCGGTGCCGCCGGCGGGGTGGGCGGGCCGACCGACGGACCGGCGGGGAACGGTTCGGCAGCGAACGGGTCGCGGGCCGACGGACCGGGTGGAGGGGGATCGGGGTCGGGCGCCCTCGGCGCCACGGCGGCCACCCCCGGAGCCGATGCCGGGGGCTCGTCCCCGGCGCGGCGCGCCGGTCAGGCAGGAGCGGGTCGCGCCACCGGGGGCGGCCCCGTCGTGCCCGACGACCCCAGCATGAACTGACCGGGGCCGCTCCCGCCCACCATGGTCGCCCGCCTCCGCCTCCCCCTGCGCCGCTCCCGGCGTCCCTCGCCCGACGCCATGACGCTCGGGGAGCACCTGGCCGAGCTGCGGCGGCGCATCATGGTGTGCCTGGTGACCTTCGCCGTCACCGGCACGGTGGCCTGGCTGGTGTACCACCACTTCCTGCACTTCCTGCAGGAGCCCTACTGCCGGGTGGCGGGGTCGCGCCACTGCCAGCTCTACATCACGAGCCCCCTGGACGGCCTGGCACTGCGGCTCAAGCTCGCCACGTACGGGGGACTCTTCCTGGCCTCCCCCGTGATCCTGTGGGAGCTGTGGCGCTTCATCACCCCCGGCCTGCACCGCAACGAGAAGCGCTACGCCGTCCCGTTCATCGTGGCCTCCATCACCCTGTTCTGCTGCGGGGCGGTCCTCGCCTACTACACCTTCCCCCACGCCCTGAAGTTCCTCCAGAGCATCGGGGGCCCCACGCTGCGCCAGATCTACGACCCCAACAGCTACATCGGGCTGATCGTGGCGCTCATGGTCGTGTTCGGCCTCACCTTCGAGTTCCCCGTCGTCCTGGTCTCCCTGGAGCTGGCCGGCGTGCTGACCCCGGCCCGCCTCTCGTCGTGGCGCCGGTGGGCCATCGTCCTCATCACCGTCTTCGCCGCCGTGATCACCCCGAGCGGCGATCCCTTCTCCATGCTGGCCCTGGCCGTGCCCCTCTACGTCTTCTACGAGGTGTCGATCGTGATCGGCCGGGTGCTGCGCCGGTGACGGCGCCGCCGTGACCGACCCGACGACAGGGGGCGACGAGGGACGCCGGGCGGCCTTCGTGGCCCGCCTCGGGTTCCGCCCCGACCCCTTCCAGGTGGCGGCCTTCGACGCCCTCGACGCCGGGCGCTCGGTCCTGGTGGCCGCCCCCACCGGATCGGGCAAGACGGTGGTGGCCGACTACGCCGTGGACCGGACCCTGCACCGTGGGGCCAAGGCCTTCTACACCACCCCCCTCAAGGCCCTGTCCAACCAGAAGTTCGGGGAGCTGGCGGCCCGCTACGGCGCCGGGCGGGTGGGACTGCTCACCGGGGACGTGTCGCACCAGGGCGACGCCCCCGTGGTGGTCATGACGACCGAGGTGCTGCGCAACATGCTCTTCGCCCGCTCCCCCCAGGTGGGCGGGCTGGGCCTGGTCGTCCTGGACGAGGTCCACTACCTGGGCGACCCGTACCGGGGGTCGGTGTGGGAGGAGGTCATCATCCTGGCGCCGCCCGAGGTGGCCCTGGTGTCCCTGTCGGCCACGGTCTCCAACGCCGGGCAGTTCGGGGCGTGGCTCACGAGCGTGCGGGGCCCCACCGAGGTGGTGGAGGAGCAGCGCCGGCCGGTGGAGCTGCGTCACCACGTGGCCGTGGCCGAGAAGGGGACGCGGCGCGTCGACCTCGTGCCCCTCCTCGAGGGGGGCCGGCTGTCGCCCGCCGCGGCCGCCTTCGACCAGCGCCTGCACCGCCTGGAGCGGCGCCCCGGGGGCCTGCGCCACGCCCGGGTGGCCACGGCCCGCCGCAGCGAGATGGTGGAGGCCCTGGGGGACCGCGACATGCTCCCCGGGATCGTCTTCATCTTCTCCCGTGCCGCCTGCGACGACGCCGTGGCGCAGTGCCTCGGCGACGGGTTGCGCCTCACCACGCCCGAGGAGCGCCTCGAGATCCGGCGGCGGTGCGAGGAGCACACCGAGGGCCTGCCCGAGGACGAGCTGCGCGTCCTCGGCTACGGCACCTGGGCGGCGGGCCTCGAGGCCGGGCTGGCCGCCCACCACGCCGGGATGATCCCGGCCATGCGCGAGGCGGTGGAGGACTGCTTCGCCGCCGGCCTGCTGCGGGTGGTGTTCGCCACCGAGACGCTGTCGCTCGGCATCAACATGCCGGCCCGCACCGTGGTCATCGAACGGCTCACCAAGGTGCGCGAGCACGGGCGCAGCGGGCTCACCTCGGGTGAGTACGCCCAGATGACGGGCCGGGCCGGGCGGCGCGGCCTCGACCGGGTGGGCCACGCCGTCGTCGTGTGGGCACCGGGCGTGGAGCTCTCGGGCCTGGCCGCCCTGGCCACCTCGCCCGCACCCGAGCTGCGCTCCTCGTTCCGCCCCAGCTACAACCTGGCCGTCAACCTGGTGCGCCGGTACCGGGCCGACCAGGCCCACTTCGTCCTCGACCGCTCCTTCGCCCAGTTCCTCGACGCCCGCCACCACCACGCCCTGTCGCGCCGGCTCGACCGCACCCTGGCCCTGTTGGAGCGCTTCGGCTACGTCGACCTCGGGGCGTGGCGGCTCACGGAACGGGGCGGGGTGCTGGCCGCCCTCTACCACGAGTCCGACCTGCTCGTGGCCGAGGCCCTGTGCGGGGGCCTCTTCGACGACCTCGACGCCGCCGGCACGGCGGCGGTGGTCTCGGGCTGCACCTTCGAGTCGCGCCCGGGGCGGGGCCGCCCTCCGGCCGAGCCGCCCCGGCGCCTGGCCGCCCCCCTGGGGCGCCTCGAGCTCCTGGCCGAACGGCTGCGCCACGAGGAGCACCAGGCCCAGCTGCCCCGCACCCGGGCCGTCGACCCCGGGTTCGCCGACGTGGCGTGGCGCTGGGCCCGGGGCCAGCCCCTGGAGCAGGTCCTGGCCCGGGCCGAGCTGGCCCCGGGCGACTTCGTGCGCAACGCCAAGCAGCTGGTGGACCTCCTGCGCCAGCTGGCCCTGGTGGCGCCGGTGCCGGGCACGGCCCGGGCGGCGGGGACGGCGGCCGAGGCCCTGCAGCGGGGGGTGGTGGCCGCCACCGCCGTGCCCGAGGCGGCGTCCGAGGAGGCGTCCGAGGCCGGGCCCGGGGACGGGGCCGGCCAGGCCGCCGACGCCCCCGCCGGGGGTGGGGGAGGAGGCGGGGCGGGGTCCGCCACCGGGCGGGGCGCCCGGTCCTAGTGTTGCCGGGGCCATGTTCCCCTACGCCGAGGAGCAGTTCAGCCCGGACGAGGCCGAGGTCCTGCGCCGCTACGTCACCAACATCGACGGGCCGGTCTTCGCCCTGGTCAACCTGCCCGAGGTGGTGAAGGGCGCCCTCTTCGCCCGCTACTCGCGCTCGTCCAAGAGCCTGCGTCGCCTCTTCCTCGACGAGTTCGTGGGGGAGCTCGACACCACCGGCGACGCCGGCGTGGACGCCACGGTGGGCCTCAAGCGGGCCGAGGAGCTCTACGACCGGGTCTTCTTCGAGTACGGCGACGACTCCGTGGCCCAGCTGGGCGGGGTCCACCTCGCCTGCGAGCAGGCCTCCAACATCCTCACCAAGGTGCTCGAGTGGGGCCGGCTCATGGCCTACCTCGAGCAGTCCACCCGCTACGTGCCCTACGACAGCCGCACCACCATGGGCCACTACCGCTACCACCGCGACCCCCAGGTGCTCGAGTCGCGCTTCGGTGCCCGCTACGTGGGCGACATGGACCGCATGTTCGACACCTACCGCCAGGCCCTGCCCGACCTCCAGGCCTGGCTGACCCGGCGCTACCCCCAGCAGCCCGGGGACTCCGACTTCGTCTACCGCCAGTCCATCCGGGCCAAGGCCCTCGACGCCCTGCGGGGCCTCCTGCCGGCCGCCACGCTGTCCAACGTCGGCATCTACGGCACGGGCCAGTCCTACGAGCTCCTGCTGCTGCGCATGCGGGCCCACCCCCTGCCCGAGGCCCGCCGCTACGCCGAGCTCATGCTGGAGGAGCTGCGCAAGGTCATCCCCTCCTTCCTCCAGCGCGTCGACGTGGCCGAGCGGGGCGGGGCGTGGTCCTCGTACCTGGCCGACACCCGGGCCCGCACCGAGGAGACGGTGCGGGCGCTGTGGCCCGACGCCGCCTCGGCGGCGGGGGCGGCGCTGCCCGCCGTGCGCCTGGTGGACTTCGACCCCGAGGGCGAGGAGAAGGTGGTGGCGGCCATGTGCTACCCGGCCACGGGCCTGGCCGACGAGGAGGTGCTGCGCCGGGTGCGCCTCCTCGGGGCCGAGGACCGCCGGGCCGTCGTGGCCGCCTACGTGGGGGAGCGCACCAACCGGCGCCACCGCCCCGGGCGGGCCTTCGAGCGCACCGACTACCGCTTCGACGTGGTCTCGGACTACGGGGCCTTCCGCGATCTCCAGCGCCACCGCATGCTCACCGTGGAGTGGCAGGAGCTCGGCCCCGACCTCGGCTACGAGCTGCCCGAGGTGCTGGCCGAGGCCGGGCTCGACCAGCACTACGCCAGCTCCATGGCCCGCTCGGCCGAGCTCCACGGCCTGCTGGCCACCGAGTTCCCGGCCCAGGCCCCCTACGCCCTGGCCCTGGCGTACCGCATCCGCTACGTCATGCAGATGAACGCCCGGGAGGCCATGCACGTGCTCGAGCTGCGCTCGGGCGAGCAGGGCCACCCCGCCTACCGCGCCGTGGCCCAGGAGATGCACCGCCTCATCGCCGAGCAGGCCGGCCACCGCCTCATCGCCGAGGCCATGACCTTCGTCGACCACGGTGCGACCGACCTCGAGCGCCTCGGGGCCGAGCGCCGGGCCGAGGCGCGGCGCTCGGCCGTGCTGTCGAACTGAGGGTCACCGCCCCGCCCCTCCGGCCTCCACCGGCGCCGGAAAATCCCTCGGCCGCCGTGACCAGGAGCGATGGAGAAAGTCCCTGGTGAGGGCGGCGATGCGGCGCTTGAGCGGTGCGCGGGGCGAGCCTAGAGTGCCAGCCAGTCCCAGACGCCCCGACGGCTGCTCCGCTGGTCTCCCCGGCTGAGCGAGTGGCGAGGGCGGGATGCTGTGAGAGGCGGAGGGTGGCCCGGGGGACCGAGTAGAGAACGTCCCCACCACGGTCCCGGCGCTCGGGCCGGTGTGGTGAGGATGGCACCAAAGGTCCCCGGGCCCTGCCGCCCCCGGCCCCCGGCGCAGGGACGAGCGCGTGGTCTGAGCGGCGCAGCGGAGCCGATATGCTCCCGCGGCGTCCGACGACCCCGAAGGGCTGGAATGGCCGACGAGCTGGATGAAGTTGCCGAACCCGACGATCTCGAGACCGAGGATCTCGAGGATCTCGGTGACGAGGACCTCCTGGACGACGACCTCGACGAGGAGGACCTGGACGAGGACGCCCTCGACGACGACGACGATCTCGCCGTCGACGGGGAGGAGGAGACGGAGGAAGCGGAGGCCGAGGAGGGCGAGGCCGCCGTCGTGGCCACCCCTGCCGGCGAGGAGGGCGAGGAGGAGGACGAGGAGGTCGACGACGAGGACGTCGAGGCCAGCCTGGACGAGATCCTCAAGGAGCGCCTCGTCGTCGAGGAGGAGGAGGCCGAGGACGAGGAGGTGGCCGAGCCCGAGGACCGGACCGAGATCTCCGAGCGCGTCCTTCCCAAGCAGCCCGACGAGTTCGTGTGCAGCTCCTGCTTCCTGGTCAAGCACTCCTCCCAGCTGGCCGACCCCGTGAAGGGCATGTGCCGGGACTGCGTGTGACCATGGCGCCGGCAGGGGAGGGGTGAGCGTGGACGAGCCCAGGACGCCCCGGGACCGCCTCCTCGAGGTGGCGGTGTTCGCCCCCGCGGGGCTGGCCGTGACCCTGGTCGAGGAGTTCCCCAAGCTC
>DATJOV010000041.1:0-8763 GCA_035506735.1 Acidimicrobiales bacterium
CGGGCCCGGCTCCTCGACGAGGGCGTGCTCGACGAGGCCGGGGCGGCCGAGCTCGAGGCCGACTGCGCCCGGCGGGCCACCACCACCCTGGCCGAGGTCCTGGCGCTCCCCGAGCCCGGGCCCGACGAGGTCCTCACCGACGTGGTGGCGGCCGTGCCCGGCACGGGCGGCCTGCCCCCCGAGCGGGCCGGGGACGAGATGAGCGTGCGGGCCGCCATCACCCTGGCCCTGGACGAGGCCATGACGGCCGACGAGCGGGTGGTGCTGCTCGGGGAGGACATCGCCGAGTCGGGCGTCTTCGGCGTCACCCGGGGGCTCGCCGCCACCCACGGCGCCGACCGGGTGCGCGACACCCCCATCTCCGAGCAGGCCATCGTGGGGGCGGCGGTGGGCGCCGCCCTGGGCGGCCTGCGCCCCGTGGCCGAGGTCATGTTCATGGACTTCCTCGGCATCTGCCTGGACCAGCTGGCCAACCACGCCGCCAAGCAGCGCTACATGACGGGGGGGCGCACAGGTGTCCCCATGGTGCTGCGCACCGCCGTGGGGGGAGGGCTCGGGGTGGGGGCCCAGCACAGCCAGATGCTCGAGGCCTGGCTGGCCCACGTGCCGGGGCTCAAGGTGGTGGTGCCGAGCACGCCGGCCGACGCCCGGGCCCTGCTGGCCTCGTGCATCGCCGACGAGGACCCCTGCGTGTTCATCGAGCAGGTCCCCCTGCTGGCCCGCAAGGGCCCCCTCGGCGCCGACGCCGTGCCCCTGGGGGTGGCCGACGTCAAGCGCCCCGGCGCCGACGTCACCGTCGTGACCTACGGGCGCCAGGTGCACCTGGCCCTGGAGGTGGCGGCGGCCCTGGCCGACCGGGGCGTGGAGGTGGAGGTGCTCGACCTGCGCACCCTGGTGCCCCTCGACGCCGCCGCCGTGCGGGCCTCGGTCCAGCGCACCCGGCGGGCCGTGGTGCTGCACGAGGCCGTGGTCACCGGGGGATTCGGGGCGGAGCTGGCGGCCGGCATCTCCGAGACCCTGTTCGGCACCCTGGCGGCGCCGGTGCTGCGGGTGGGGGCCCTGGCCGCCCCCCTGCCGTACGCCCATTCCCTGGAACGCCTGGCCCTGCCCGGTCCCGAGCGCCTGCTCGAGGCGGTCGAGTGGGTCCTCGCCTACCGGGGCTGAGCGCGCGTGCTGCTGCGCCTGCCCAAGATCGGCATGGAGATGACCGAGGCCGTCCTGGCCCGCTGGATCGCCCCCGACGGGGCCCGGGTGGCCAAGGGCGATCCCCTGTACGAGCTCGAGACCGACAAGGTCACCAACGAGGTGGAGTCCCCCGCCGCCGGGACCCTGCGCCACCTGGCCCAGGAGGGGGTCACGTGCCAGGTGGGCGATCCCGTGGCCGAGCTGGACGAGGGGTAGGGGGCCCGCCCCTCAGCGCCGGGCCCGCCGTCCCGTGCGCCCCCGCACCGACCGGTGGCGGTAGACCATGCGGCCCCGGGCGAACCGGTTGAGCACGGCGTCCACCTCGAGCATGGCCTCGGCGGCCCGCTCGGCCAGCTGGCGCGGCGTGGTGGCACCCCGCAGGGCCGCCGTCTTGGGCAGCGTGCGCCGCAGCCCCACCAGGGCCTGGTTGAGGACGTTGATCTGCGCCGTGGTCCACGGGGTGAGCACCGGGGCGTCCAGGTTGGCCTGGGCCCCGACGTACACCGCCTCGACCAGCTCGCCCACCCGTTCGATGCGCTGGCGCACCCGGGCCCGCTCGGCCGCCTGGCGGGCCGCCTCGGCCGCCTCCACCGTGCGGCGCGCCTCGGCCGCGGCGTCGCGCGCCGCCACCGAGGCGGTGCGGGCGTAGCCCAGGCCCACGGCCGCGACGACCACGGCGACTAGGGCCCCCCCGACGCCGATCGTGCCCGACCCCAACGCTGCCAGCGGCGCCATGTGCGCCGCGACCCACGTCACGCTCCCGAGCCTACGCACCCGGGACCGCCCCCGCGCCGGGTGTCGGGCCGCGTCGGGCGGCGCCCGGCGCCGGTTCACCGCCCCGTCCCCGCCCCGTCACCCCCCGTTCACGGGCGCCCCGGCGGCACCCCGCGACGTGGGTCGGGCCCGGTCCCGGCGGGCCCGGTCCTGGCGGGCCCGGTCCTGGCGGGATGGCCGGCGCTCAGGTGCCGGGCGTACCCGGCGGCGGGGGCACCAGGGTGGTGCTGCCGGGCTCGACGCACTGGTAGACCTCTTCGGTCCCCGGGGCCGACAGGGGGACGAAGCTCCCGTTCTCGACCTTCACCGCGGCGCTGCAGTACGGCGTGGCCGGGGGCAGGTGGCTGTTGTGGGCCCTCGTCCAGTCCACCGGGGTGGTGAGGCCGCCGGCGGTGAAGGCCGTCTCCCGGTTGATGGCGGCCACCAGGTCCTTCTGGGTGAGGTGGCGCCCCACGGCCCGCAGGCCCGACACGAACAGGGCGGCGTCGATCCACCCGTCCATGGCCACCTCGTCGTAGGTGGAGGAGGGCTGGTACCGCTGCATGGTCCGCAGGTAGGTGTCCAGTCCGGGGTACACCCCGGGGAAGGCCACGGCGGCCTCGAAGGGCACGTGCTGCACACCGATGTACACCCCGCTCATGAGCGAGCCGTACTGCTTCACGGTGGGGCGGTCGTAGCCGTTGAGCCACAGCTGGTCGATGTCCATCCCGTTCTGGACCAGGGCCCGGGCGAAGGCGATGTTGCCCGTCACGTCCAGGCAGGTGAGGAGGAAGTCCACGTTCTTCTGCTTCAGCTGCAGCACGTCGGCGGTGGGGTCGGCCCCGAAGGTGAAGTTGAAGTCGGTGTAGCTCACGTCGACCCCGAGGGCCCGCATGCCCGTGGCCGAGGCCTCGCAGGCGTCGGCCGACTGGGGCACGCCGTAGGCCACCACGCCCACCGAGGTGGCCCCGAGTTGCTGGGCCACCCGGGCCTCGCCCGGAGCGAGGGTGGCGTAGTCGAGGACCGAGCCGTAGGCCCCGAAGAGGGTGGGCTTGTCGGCCCAGTCGGAGGAGACGACGTAGCCGAAGGTGGGGGTGCCCTTCTGGGCCAGGAAGTCGGCGGCGCCGAAGAAGGGGGTGCCCACCCCGACGATGGCGAAGACGCCGTCCTGCTCCACCAGCTTCTCGGCCACGGCCAGGTCGGTGGAGGGGCTGCCGTTGTCGTCGGTCTGGTAGGCCAGGTCGAGCTTGCGTCCGGCCACCCCGCCCTCGGCGTTGACCATGGAGAAGTAGGCCTCGACCCCGTTCACGATGGGGGCGAAGTCCGAGGACAGCGGCCCGCTGATGTTGGCGATGCTGCCCACCACGATCTTGGTGGGGTAGACCCCGGGGTCGGCGTTGTTCCCCGTGCTGATGTGTTGGGCGGCGTTGCCGCACGCGCCGAGCACGGACACCCCGGCCACGACGGCGACGACGGCGGCGACCGCCCGCCTGGTGCGCCTTCCCCCCATGGGTCCCCCTTGCCCTCGGCTCGGCGTCATTGTGCCCGACACCGGCCCGCCGGTCAGGGAGGGGCGTCGTCCAGGGTGGGACGGCGGTAGCAGCGCTCCTCGACGTCGACGCCCCAGACCTCGGCCCGTCGCCGTGTCCCGTCGGGGGCCCAGCCGTCGGCCCGGTAGAAGCGCCCGGCCCTGGTGTTCCCGGCCAGCACCCACAGGAGGCCCCGGGCCGCCCCGGCCCGCGCCAGGGCGGCCCGGGCCCCGGCCACCAGGCCCCGGCCCACCCCCCTGCCCCACCACCCGGGGTCGACGTAGAGGGCCAGGACCTCGCCGTCGCCCCCCGCCGTCCCCGACGGGCCGAGCCCGGTGGTGGCGAAGCCCACCACCGTCCCGTCCTCCACCGCCACCACCGTGGCCGGGGCCGCCGGGTCCGGGTGGGCGAAGCGGTAGTGCCGGGCCCGCTCCTCGGGGCGTAGGGCGTCGAGGACGTGGTCGGGGAGCAGGCCCCGGTACCCGGCCTGCCACGACCGCACGTGCACCCCGGCCACGGCCAGGGCGTCGTCGGGGCGGGCGGGGCGCAGCACGACCACGCCCCAGTGTGCCGTGGGCGGGGCCGTCCCGAGGAGGGTCAGCCCGGGCGCTCCGACGCAGGCCCCGAGGCCAGGACGGGACGCCCGCCACCGCGCTGGCGGGCCTGGTGCATGGCGGCCTCGGCCCGGCCCAACAGCCCGGCCCCGTCGACGTCCCCCTCGGGCGACCAGGCCACCCCGACGGCGGCCCGGACCCGGGCCCGGCCCGCCTTGAGCTGGACCTGGCCCCCCACCGTCTCGCCCATGCGGATGGCGGCGCGCACCGCCTCGGCCCCGGTGGCGATGCGGGGGCACGCCACCACGAAGGCGTCGGCGCCCACCCGGGCCACGAGGTCCTCGTCCCGCACGGCGGCCCGCAGGCGCTTGGCCACCACCTCCAGCAGCTCGTCCCCGGCCTGGCGGCCCAGGGCGGTGTTGACCTCGCCGAAGCGCTCGAGGTCGAGCCAGATCACGGCCGGCCCCCCCTCGCCCCCGGCGCCGAGCAGGCCGTCCACCTCGGCGACCAGGTCGGGGGGTGTGTGGACGTCCTCCACCCCCGAGGTATCGGCCCCGGGCGGGGCCGTGTTGAGCACGGGGGGGAGCGGGGCGGGGCCGTGCCGGGCGGGGGCCCCGGCCCCGGGCCCGGCTGCGGCCGGCCCGCACCCGGGGGGGCACCGTCGTCAAGGATCGCCGCCGGGGCGCCGAGAATTCCCCCGTGCCTCCTTCCGCCGCCCGGCGGGGCTCCGTGCCGCGCCTGCTCGTCACCTACGCCCTGGTCGTCGCCGTGCCCGTGGTCCTCCTCGGGGTGGTGCTGTCGGTCAATGACCGGGCCGAGGCCCAGCGGCGGGGGGTGGACGAGGGACGCTCCGAGGCCCTCCTGGTGGCCCAGACGGCGGTCGAGCCCGTCCTCGACGGGCGGCCCCTGTCGGCGGGCCTGTCGGCGGCCGAGGAGAGCGCCATGCGCCGCCTGGTGGCGCGGGCCGTGGGCGACCACGACGTGCTGCGCCTGCGCCTGCGGGACCTGGCCGGCAACGTGGTGTTCTCCGACGACGGGTCGGGCTTCCACCAGGTCCCCGAGGACGAGGCCATCGACGCCGCCCACGGGATCGTCACGGCCGACCTCACCCACCTCAACGCCGACAGCAACGACGTCGGGCCCGTCGGCCCCGCCGCGGTGGAGGTGTACCTCCCCCTCACGGCCGGCGCCCCCGAGCACCGGGTGGGCGTGCTCGAGGTCTACCTCCCCTACGCCCCCATCGACGCCGACGTCTCGGCCGGGTTGCACCGCCTCACCGTCGACCTGGTGGTGGACCTCCTGGCCCTGTACGTGGTGCTGTTCGTCATCTCGGTCTCGGTGAGCCGGCGCCTGCGCCACCAGGTGCGGGCCAACAAGTTCCTGGCCGAGCACGACGCCCTCACCGAGCTCCCCAACCGGTCCCTGTTCCACCAGCGGGCCCAGCACTGCGTGAACCGGGCCGTGCGCAGCGACAGCCGGGCCGCCCTGGCCATCATCGACCTGGACCGCTTCAAGGAGGTCAACGACACCCTGGGCCACCACAACGGCGACCAGCTCCTCACCCAGCTGGCCCGGCGCCTGGCCGACCACATCCGGCCCCAGGACGCCGTGGCCCGCCTGGGCGGGGACGAGTTCGGGGTGATCCTGTCCGACGTCACCAACCCCGAGGAGGTCCTGCACCGCCTGCGCGAGATCATCGTGCACGAGGTCGACGTGAGCGGGCTCCCCCTCTCCATCGAGTCCAGCATCGGCTACGTGGTCGCCCCCGACGACGGGATCGACGTCGACGACCTGCTCCAGCACGCCGACGTGGCCATGTACCTGGCCAAGGCCCGCCACCTGGGGGTGGCCCGCTACGACCCCGACCACGACCACTACGACGCCACCAACCTCGGCCTCATTGCCGAGCTGCGCCGGGGCATCGACGCGGGCGAGCTGGTGCTGCACTACCAGCCCAAGGCCACCCTCGACGAGCGCAAGGTCGAGGCCGTCGAGGCCCTGGTGCGGTGGCGCCACCCCCGCCTGGGCCTGCTCTACCCCGACCGCTTCATCCCCCTGGCGGAGCAGACCGAGGTCATCGACGCCCTCACCACCTGGGTCCTGCGCCGGGCCCTCACCGACGTGCGCGACCTGGACGGGGTGGCGGTGTCGGTCAACGTCTCGGCCCGCACCCTGGGGCGGGGCCGCTTCGCCCCCCAGGTGGTGGCCATGCTCCGGGAGCTCGAGGTGGCGTCGGGGCGCCTCATCGTCGAGATCACCGAGACCGCACTCCTCACCGACCCGCCCCGGGCGGCGGCGGTGCTGTCCGAGCTGGACGCGGCGGGCGTGGGGGTGAGCCTCGACGACTTCGGCATCGGCCAGACCTCGCTGGGCTACCTCTCCTCGCTGCCCGTGCACGAGCTCAAGATCGACAAGAGCTTCGTCATGGACATGCTGGCCAACCCGGCCCACGCCGCCATCGTCCGGTCCATCGTGGACCTGGGGCACAACCTGTCCCTGCGGGTGGTGGCCGAGGGGGTCGAGACCGACGACGTCTTCGCCTCCCTCGGCGTCACCGGGTGCGACCTGGCCCAGGGCTACCTGCTGGCCCGGCCCATGCCCGTGGACCAGCTGCGCATCTGGCTCAGCACCGTCCCCACCCCCCGGCCCGCCGCCGTGTGAGGGGCCGGGCCGCCCCCGGCCCGGCCGTGCCATCCTGGGGCCCATGGCCCCCACCCCGCCCTGGCCCGCCCTGGCCGGGCGCATGGACGAGCACGTGGTGACCTCGACCGCCCTGGCCGGCAACGTCCTGGGCGACCCCGCCACCCGCCCCCTGTGGGTGTACGTGCCCCCCGGCTACGACGAGAGCGACGAGGCCCTCCCCTCGGTCTACGTCCTCCAGGGCTTCACCGGCAGCCTCCCCATGTGGGCCAACCGCGAGCCCTTCCGCCCGAGCTTCCCCGAGGCGGCCGACGCCCTCTTCGCCGCCGGGGGGGCGCCGCCGTGCGTCGTGGTGTGGGTGGACGCCTGGACCGCCTACGGGGGCTCGCAGTTCGTGGACTCGCCCGGCACGGGGCGCTACCACACCTACCTGTGCGACGAGGTGGTCCCCTTCGTCGACGCCCGCTACCGCACCATCGACGCCCCCGCCCACCGGGGCGTGCACGGCAAGTCGAGCGGTGGCTTCGGGGCCATGATCACCCCCATGCTGCGTCCCGACCTGTTCGGGGGCTTCGCCAGCCACGCCGGCGACGCCCTGTACGAGTGCTGCTACCTCCCCGAGTTCCCCAAGGCGGCCCGGGCCCTGCGTGACTGGGACGGCGACATCCTGGCGTGGTGGGAGGACTTCGGGGCCCGCCCCGCCTTCACCCGGCCCGAGGACCACCTCCTCGTCCTCCTCCTCGGGGTGGCGGCCTGCTTCTCGGCCACCGAGGAGGGCCGGCCCGAGCTGCCCTTCGACCCCCGCACCGGGGCGCTGCGGGCCGAGGTGTGGGAGCGCTGGCTGGCGTGGGACCCGGTGCGCATGGTGGCGCGCCACGCCGACGCCGTGCGGGGCCTGCGGGCGGTGTGGATCGACGCCGGGACCCGCGACGAGTGGTATCTCGACCTCGGGGCCGTGGCCGTGCGCGACGCGCTGGGCGCCATGGGCGTGACCGACGTGGCCTTCGAGCTCTTCGACGCCGGCCACGGCGGGATCGGGTGGCGCTACCCCCGCTCCCTCGCCTACCTGGCCGAGCGCCTCTCGGTCACTCGCTGAAGATCCGCTCCACCAGGGTGGCCACCAGGCCGCCCACCAGGGCGTCGGACATGTCGCGGGCCACCGTGGTGCCCACGTGCTCGTCCACCTCGCCCGCCGCCGTGGGGCCCACCTTGAGCTTGACCTTGACGAAGTCGCACGCCTCGGTGGCGGTGATGGTGAGCCGGCCCGGGCCCCGCCGGCCGAAGCGGTCGATGGACAGGGCCAGGTCGAAGCTGCGCGGCAGGCGGGTGGGGACGTCGCGCAGGGTCTCGGTCACCGCCGCCGTGAGGCCCCACTCGCCCAGCATGGCCACGCTGGACTCGAGCACGGGGCGCAGGTGCTCGCCGCAGTGGTGGCGGAAGGCCTCGAAGGTGGCCTCGGAGCGGGTGCTGTGGTCGTCGACGTCACCGCGCCGGGCCTCGTCGGTGGACAGCCCGGCCGAGACCACGAGGTCGATGCGGGTCTTCCACAGGTCGTCGCCCCCCGCATGCTCGAAGACGGGCGGCTCGATGGGGCGCGGCTGGTCGTGGCGCGCCCCCTTGGCCCCCTTGTGCTTGGTGCCCCCGGGCAGGCCGACGGTGTGCCACAGCCCCCCGTCCCGCCGCTTGCGTCCTTCGCCGTCGCGCCCGGGGCGCTCGACGTCGCGGGTGTCGTCAACGATCGACATGTCTCCCCCAACCCCCGGCCGGCCACACTCGGGAGCCGGTCGGTCCGGGGTGCAGCGTGGCAGGCCCGGCTCACCGCACGCTCTAGCCGCCCTCAACAATCGGTCAACGGCCCGGGCCGCCCGCTCCCGTCCCCGGGCCCCCGGGGGGGCGGGCATAGCCTGTCCCGACCGGAGGAGGAGGAGGCCCCGCATGGTCGAGGCGCGCCACGGCGACGCCACCGGAGCCCTGCTGCGCTGCTGTGGCCTGCGCAAGAGCTTCGGCGAGCGGGTGGCCGTCGAGGATGTGGGCTTCGCCGTGGCCCGGGGCGAGATCTACGGCCTCCTCGGGCCCAACGGGGCGGGCAAGACCACCACCAT
>DATJOV010000042.1:0-2704 GCA_035506735.1 Acidimicrobiales bacterium
GCAGCCGGGGGTCGGCACCGGCGGCCGTGGCGGCGGCGACCATGGCGGGGGCGGGATCGACGCCCTCGAGCGACACCGCTTCGGGCAGGCGCTGGGCCAGGCGGCGTAGCAGGTAGCCGGTGCCGCATCCGACGTCGAGGACGCGGGCCGGGGCGGGGTCGAGGGCCAGGGCGATGTCGAGGACCCGGTCCACGATGTCGTGGTGGAGACGGCCCCGCCACCCCTCCTCGTAGGCGGCGGCCCGCTCGTCGAAGGCCCCGATGTCACGGTGGCGGGGCTCGCCCCCGCCGCCTCCGCCCACGGTCGGCGCCATGGCCCCGGTCTACCGCGGCCCGGCCCGGGCCGCTCCGCTCAGCCCGTTCGGGCCCACTCCGGGCCGGGCCGGGCCGGCACGTCGGCGCCGTGGTCCTCGGGGTCGAGCTCGAAGCGCCGGCGCTCCTCGATGCGGCGGGCCTCGTCCTCGCCGTCGAGGCGGGCGCTGGCTCGCAGGGGGATGGGGCCGGTGCGACGGGCGGCGAAGGCGGGCAGGGGCCCCCCGCCCCGGCCCAGTGCGGCCCGGTCCCGCCGCCCGCCCCGGCGCCGGGTCGGGCGCGGGGCCACGAAGATCTCGTCCCCCTCCAACGAGGCCGAGGGTGGGAGCCCCACCCGTGCCGTGGTGTCGGTCCCGGACCGAGCGCGCTGCACCGATTCCCCCTCCGTGGTTCCGCCGGCGTCCCCGACGCCAGGGCCAGGATGGGCGCCGGCCATCAATCCCGATCCACCCCGGGGTCAACTCTGCGCCAACTGGGTGGCGGGGCCGCCCACCGGAGCGGGCCGCCCCCCTCAGGGGGCCGTGGCCACCAGGAGGCCCCGACCGGTGAGCCCGGAGGGGTCCATGGTGGCGTCCAGCCCGGCCCGGCGGGCGGCGTCCAGGTAGTCGTCCCACCCGAAGAGGCCGAGCTCGTGGTGCTCGACGAAGTGCTCCACGACCGCCCCCGAGGCCACCAGGAAGTGGAAGTCGAGGAGGGCCAGGGCGCCCCTGCGTCCCGACACCGAGAGGCGGGCCACGGTGCTCTCGGCTCCCTCCACCGTGCTCAGCGCCGTGAACCCCGCCAGCCACAGCTCGGGGCGGAACCACGGCTCGACCACGAGAACGCCCCCGGGGCGCAGGTGGCGGGCCATGGCACGAAGGGCGGCGTCGAGACGGGCCCGGGTGCCGACGTAGCCGATGGCCGAGAAGAGGCAGGTCACGACGTCGAAGCCACCGTCGAGGGCCAGGTCGGTCATGTCGGCCCGGACCAGGGTGACGCCGGGGCAGCGACGGCGGGCCCGGTCCAGCATGGCGGGGTCGAGGTCGACGCCGGTGCAGGCGAGGCGGCCGGCGAAGTGCTCCAGGTGGCGCCCGGTGCCGCACGCCACGTCCAACAGGTCCCGGGCTCCGGGCCGCCGGGCCTGGATCAGGGCCAGGACGGCCTCGGCCTCGCCCCCGTAGTCCTTGCCCTCGGCCTCGTGCACCAGGTCGTAGAGCCAGGCCGCCGTCTCGGGGGGTGGGGGCCGGACCCGCAGGTCGGCACCGGGGTCGGGCCCGGGCCCTCCAGGGGGGTCGGCCGTCACCGCACCCCCAGGATCCAGCCCTCCTCGGCCACGGGACCGGCCGAGTCGGGGTCCAGGGCCGGGGCGAGCCAGGCCGCCAGCTCCCCGGCGGCGTCGGCCCCGGCCACGTGGTCCACCACCGTCATGACCTGGGCGGCGTCGCGCACCGGATGGCGTCCCAGGTCGACGGGGAAGATGGTGGGCCAGATCTCGGCCACGGTGACGGGGGCGCTGCCCCCCAGGCCGGTCTCGAGGGGCCAGACCCCGACCCGGCCCTCGAAGTCGGTCCGCAGGGCCTCGAGGTGGGGGATCCCGAGGAGGGCCTGGCTCCCCACGCTGCCGGCGTAGGCCAGCTTCCACACCGACTGGATGGACCCGCCCACGCCCTGGGCCCGCCGCTCGGTGAGGCGGAAGGTGGCCAGGTGGGGCGGGCGCTCGGCCAGGCCGGTGAGGGGCTTGTCCTTGGTCCCGAGGGAGGGGTTGGCCACGCCTTCGGGGCATCCCCAGAACAGGCGGTGCCCGGTGGCGCGGTTGAGCTCGGTGGCCACGTCCCACCGGTTGTTGGCGTTGTCCGCCTTGTCCTCGATGCGCTCGGCCAGGGTGCGCCACACCGCCCGCCACGGCGGCCCGGGACCGAACACCCCCGGGAACAGGGCCGTCAGCCCGGCCGGATAGGCCAGCGGGAAGTCGAACCCGAGGAGCAGGCGCCGCCCCGCCCCGAGGCACGCCGTCACGACGGCGTGGATCTGGGCCATGGCCTCGGCCCGGGTGGCCGGGTTCGTGGGCACGGGCGTGGCCAGGGCGCCGTCGGTCCACGACCCCCGGGCCAGCCAGATGCTGTCGCGCCCCGTGCGGGGCGAGGAGTTGGCGCTCCAGTCGACCATGACGTAGTCGTCGAAGAGCCGACCGCCCACGGACCGCCCGACCGGGTCCCCGCCGGCGGGGACGGCCCCGGCCACGTAGAGGGTGTCGGAGGGGGGCCGGACCAGGCGCTCCATCTCGAGCAGCTGGTGTTGGGCGTCGTGGGCCGCGTCGCGCGCCATGGCCGTGCTGGGTCCGTCGTCGGGTGCGAGGTCCCGGGCCGCCTCGACCCATGCCGCGGCAGCGTGGCGGTAGGCGACGAGGCCCACCG
>DATJOV010000043.1:0-6347 GCA_035506735.1 Acidimicrobiales bacterium
TTGAGCGAGGCCTCGATGCCGGCCATGTCCATGTCGGCCAGCCGGGCGGCGGGGTCGTAGCAGCCGGGCCGCATCTCCTCGAAGGTCACCGGCGCCACCGTCACCTCGTGCCGCGGCAACCCGGCGGCAGCCATCACCCGGGTCATCGGGTAGCGCAGGTCCTCGAAGAGCCAGAAGTCACACGGAGTGCCCGAGGGGTCCTCGTCCCACGAGTACACCCCGCCCACGTTCCCCATGCGGCTGACGCCGGAGCGCTCCACCCGGGGACCCTCGCCCCGGAACCGGGCCGGGAGCCGTTCCCGCCACAGGTGCGGTGGCTCGATGACGTGGTCATCGACCGAGATGATGAGCGGGAACGCGTCTGTCATCGACCCTCCTCTGGCTCGTTCCGACGCGCCGTGCACCGGCGCTAGCGACGGTACGAAATGGCCGTCCGGCGCCGGTAGGGCCGAAGGGCCCGAAACTGCAACACGTTCTCGCTCTGACGGAGGGGAGGCGGGGCGATCTGGGCGTCGTGCCTGCTCAGCCCGCAATTCGGGGGGGAGTTCTCGACATCTGCTGGAACGCGTTCTACTGTGCGATGGGCGGCGCAGGGCAGAGCGATCCCCGGTTGCGAACCGGGGCGAAGGGAGGACTCCCATGCCAGTGCCGACGGGTACGACCCGGCCGACCTGCCAGTTCGACGTGGTGGACCGCTCCTTCTACCAGGACCCCCACCCGGCCTACACCTGGATGCGGGAGCACCGTCCCGTGTTCTGGGACGAGGCCCACGAGCTGTGGGTGCTGACACGCCACGCCGACGTGCAGTACGTCTCCACCCACGCGGAGCTGTTCTGCTCGGGCCAGGGCATCCGCCCCACCCAATCGGTCGACCTGTCCCTCGTCGGTCTCGACGGGGAGCGCCACCTGCGCCAGCGCCGGCTGCTCAACCAGGGGTTCTCGCCCCGCATCATCCGAGCCATGGAACCCCGCGTCCGCGCCGTTGTCACCGAGGTGCTGGACCGCATCGCCGACCGCGCCTCGTGCGACTTCGTGACCGACATCGCCGTGCCTGTCCCCCTGGTCGTCATCGCCGAGCTCATGGGCCTGCCCACCGAGGACCGGGTCCGCCTTGGCCACTGGTCCGACCGCATGATGAGCGGCGAGGGCCGCAGCGACCCCGACGACCCGGTCATGGCCGACGCCGCCGCCGCTTTCGGCGAGTACGTCGGCTACCTGACCTCGATGGTGGAGGAGCGCCGCCAGGCGTACCGAAAGGGCCGGTCGGTCCCCGACGACGTGATCAGCGTCCTGGTGGGTGCCGACGAGGACGGGGTGCTCGAGTCCAACGAGGAGCTGACGCACGACGAGCTCACCATGTTCCTCGTCGTGCTCCTGGTGGCCGGCAACGAGACCACCCGCAACGCCATCTCGGGCGGCATGTGGGCCCTCAACTCCTTCCCTGACCAGTGGGAGCGCCTGCGCTCGACGCCGGAGTCCTTCGCCACCATGGCCGACGAGGTGTGCCGGTTCGTGAGCCCCGTCATCAGCTTCGCCCGCACCGCCACCCAGGACACCGAGCTGCGGGGCCATCCCATCGGCGCGGGGGAGAAGGTGCTGATGCTCTACCAGTCGGCCAACCGGGACGAGGACGTCTTCGACGACCCGGGTGTGCTGCGCGTCGACCGCAGCCCCAATCCCCATCTCGCCTTCGGGGTGGGCCCGCACGTGTGCATGGGCCTCAACCTGGCCCGCCTGGAGATCCGCGTCCTGTTCGAGGAGCTGACCAAACGATTCCCCGACATGGTGGTGGCGCCCGGCGCCAGGCCCGTGTACGTCGAGCACGCTCTGGTGCACGCCATCGACTCGTTGCCGGTCGAGTACAGCACCGAGCGCTCCTGAGCGCACCGCCGTGAGTGACTGGCGGCGGGCAGGGGAGGGGGCCATGATCCCCCCGGGCCGACCGGGCCCCTCCGGTCGGACCGGCGGAGCCGAGCAAAGGGTCACTCCATGGCTGGCAAGTCCCGTGCCCGCTCCCGAGGGCGACCCCCGGCACCGAGCCCGGCGCCGCCGGCCCCCACCGCCCGGGCCGGTCTCACCCGACCCCGGGCGGGCGAGGCCCGCTCCCGTTCCGGCCCGGGACGAGCGGTTCCCCGGGTGGCCGGACCGGTGTCCGGCCCGGCGCCACGGCCCGGTCGCTGGCGGCGGGCGAGCCCGACGGCCCGGTTGCACCTCGGGGTGGTGGGGGGCTTCCTGGTGCTGTCGCTGGTGCTGTGGGGACGGGTCTGGTTCGGGGGCCACGCCGCCTCCACCATGCCGTGTCCGTGCGGAGACCCGGCCCTGACGCTGTGGTGGGTCGAGTGGCTGCCGTGGGCCCTCCTGCACGGCCACAACCCGCTGTACACGAGCGCCCTGGCGGCGGGGACGGGCGGGGTCAACACGCTCACGAACACGTCCGTCCTCTTCCCCGCCCTCCTCGTCTCGCCCGTGACCCTGCTCTTCGGGGCCGTGGCGGGGTTCAACGTCCTCGTGACCCTGGCCCCGGTGGTCTCCGCCTACTGCATGTTCCTCTTCGCCCGGCGCGTCACGCGCTTCGTGCCGGGCCAGGTGGTGGCCGGGCTGCTCTGGGGCTTCTCCCCCTACGTCTTCGACAACCTCGTCGTGGGCCACCTCTTCCTGGTGCTCGGGTTCTTCCCGCCCTTGGCGGCCATCGTGGTCCACGACGTCGTGCTCGACCGCCGTCGCCGGCCGGTCGTGAATGGGGCTCTGGGCGGGATCCTCATCGTGGTGCAGTTCTTCACGGGGACCGAGCTCCTGGCCCTCTCCGCCGTTCTCGGTCTGGTGGGGGCGGTGCTGGCCGTGGTCCAGGCGCCCCGCTTGGTCCGCGCCCGGGCCAGGGATCTCGGTGTGGCGGTAGGCACGGCCGCCGTCCTCGCCCTGGTCCTCCTGGCCTACCCGGTGTGGGTGGTGGTGGCCGGACCGCGCCACATCGCCGGCCCGATCTGGCCCGCCCGGGTCCTGCCCAGCGGGCCCTTGTCGGGCATCGTGGACCCCGGCGCCTACACCCACCTGCCCAGCCAGGCCCTGGCCGTGGCCGGCTACTTCGGGGGCCAGGGTCCCGACAGCCTCTACCTCGGGTGGCCCCTTGTGGTGGTCCTGGTCCTGTCCGCCCCGCTGTGGTGGCGCCGCCGCCTGGCCCGGTGCGCGGCGGGGACGGCCCTGGTGGGGTGGGTCCTCACCCAGGGCTCCGACGTTCGGGGGTGGTGGTGGCCCTGGCACGTCCTGGCCCGGGTGCCGCTCCTGTCCGACGCCTGGCCGGCGCGCTTCGCCGACCTCATCGACGGCTGTGCCGGCCTCCTCCTGGCGCTGGCCCTGGACGAGGGCTGGCGGCGGATAGGGGCCTTGGTCGAGCGCCGGTGGCCCGTCCCCACTGGCGCCGGGGCTCCGGGGCGCCGGCGACCCGGCTCGCCCGGACCCCCGACGCGCCCGGCCGTCATGGCCTCCACCGGCGTGGCGCTGTCGGTGCTGGCCCTCCTCGTGGTCCTGCCCATGGCCGGGAGCGAGTCGGCGCCGCTCACGGTGCAGCGTGCCGTGCTCCCGGCCTGGTTCACGCACGACGCCCGCCGCCTGCCCGCCGGGACCAGGGTCCTCACCATCCCCTTCAGTCCGGTGGCGCTGGCGTCGGAGTCCACCGCCTACCAGGCCGAGGACGGGTTGCGCTTCGACATGGTGGGGGGCTGGGCCCTCGTCCCCGGCCGCGGGGCGCGCTCGGCTCTCCTGTCGCCCGTGGGGGGCACGGACAAGATCCTCCAGGACCTCTCCCTCAGCCCCGAGCTCGGGATCGCCACTCCCGCGCCGTCGCCCCGGGTGGTGAGCGAGGTGCGCGCCTCGCTGCGGCGCTGGGGGGTGCAGGTGGCCGTGGTGGTGCCCCCCCAGAGCACCTCCCCCTTCCTCAGCTACGACACGGGAGCCGCCGTCCACGTCCTCTCGGCCGTGACGGGCACGGCCCCGAGCCGCCAGGACGGGGCGTGGGTGTGGGACCTGCGTTCGGGGTGAGCGGCGGGCGAGGGCGGGTCAGCGACGGAGAAGCCGGCGGCGGCTCCGGTAGACGAGCGCCATGACCACCGCCGCCCCGGCCGGCAGGGCCAGGACGACGGGGGCCTCCGGGGTCGCCGCCGGGGGAGCGGCACAGCTCGGGGTGCCGGTGCCCCGCCGGACGTCGCGCAGCGTGAACTGGATGCACCGCAGGGCCCCGAGCTCGGCCGTGGTGGGCGGCACCGCCCCGGGCACGTCGCGCCGGACCTCGTGCAGCCCGAAGCGCTCCAGCCAAGGGCTGAGGGAGGCGTAGCCGATGGTGGGCGCCTCCTCCTGCCCGATGGTGAGGGCGTAGTCGAGGAAGGCGCTGAGCGTCGCCCCCTTCCCGGGATCCGACCCGGTGGTGGGCACGAGCATGTAGCTGTAGGTCGAGGGGTTGTAGACGTTCGGCCCGCGGCCGTTGAAGTCGAGGTCCTCGACGCCGTTGGCGCCCTCGGTGTCGTGGAGCAGGCCCGACTCCACGTTGCCGGGGGTGGGCTGGACATAGTGGCCGCTGGCGTTCTTGACAGAAGCAACCGGCGTCTGACGCTGCTGGGCGTAGGCGGGTTCGATCGCCGTGATGTAGCCGTTGTCGTTCGGGTTTGCCACGGTGTCGGCGGCGTTGGCCGAGCCGCTCTGGAAAATGGCCCCGGAGAACAGGGGCCAGTCCGAGCGGGGCTGGGTGGTGCTCAAGTCGCCGACCTGATCCGGATACTGCTCGGTGCTCGGCGCGTCGACGAAGGCGGCCCACAGGGCGGGCTGCTCGTCGATGCAGTACTGCTGGAGGACGTAGTTGGTCCCGGCCAGGTCGGTGCGGATCACGGGCTTGAGCGGGGTGTCGGGGAGGGCGACCCCTGGATTGTCGGCCTGGATGACGGGGCTGTCCCAGTTGGTCACCCCACCGGTGAAGATGGAGCAGATCGAGTAGCTCGAGAGCTGCAGCGTCGTCCCCGAGGCCAGGCCGTTCAGGTGGTACATGAACCCCACGCCGGCGGCGGTCACGGGCACGTAGTCGAAGGCGAAGGTGGGTTGGGCGGTGTCGAAGGCCACGCTCTGGTACGCGATGTCGGTCACGGCGAAGTCGACCGTCCGGCTCCCGAAGTCGAACCGCCCCTGGCCCGAGCTGTCCGGCGCATAGTTGACGGTGAGGTCGTAGGGCGGGCCGGCCACGGCCTGGGCCCAACTCAGGATCTCGGGCCCAGCGAAGGACGAGCCGTCCCCGATGAGGCCGGCCGAGGCGAACGAGGGGGGTGTGCCCGCCACGTTCACGCCCGCCACGATGCCGAGGGCGGCGCCCAGGACACACGCCGTCGCCACCATCCTCGAGAACCCCAGACGTGTTCGCACCGGCACCTCTTCCGTGCCCCCACGGCACCACCATCGTGGCTATGGCCGGCCCCGCCTTCAAGCAACGCACAGGGATTTCACTTCGTGTTCGCGCATCGGTCACGCGCCCACGGGTCTCGGCCACGGCGGGGAGACCGGGCGACTGGCGATGAGCGGGGGCACGGCGTCATGATCGCCCCGCCCGGGCGTGTGATCCGGTGCGGGCGTGGCGGATGTCCAGCGCCCGGTGACGGTTTGGGGCCATGGGGCGGAGCCGGGGAGAGCCGACGGGGCGGGACGGAACGGGGCACCGGCGGCGTCGGCACGCCCGCCTCGCCGCCCAGGCGATGCTGGGGGCGTCGTGCCTGGTGGCGGCGGCATGCGGTCCCGGCTCGGCCGGCGGCTCACCCACCACGGCGGCGCCCCGGGCGTCCACTTCCACCACCCCGACCGGGGCCCGGGCCGCCACGACGACCGCCCCGTCGGAGACGGAGCAGCTCACCGTGGACCCCTTCACCAGCGCCGGCATCGTGCCGGGGATCACCATCGCCTTTCGCACCACGGGGACGTGCGCTACCCAGTCGCTCTTGGACCCCAGCCGCGGTGGCGCCTACGCCTGCACGCTGGATCACGCCGAACGCAGCGGGGCCAAGAGTGCAGACCCCTGCTTCTACGACGCCTTCGGGGAGCAGAGCAGTCCCCTGCTGTGCTTCACGAGCCCGCTCGACCTCTCCGTGGTGGAGGTCAGTCCCGACAACCTGCTGCCGTCCCCCGGCTCGCTGTCGGGCGACCCCTGGGCGCTCAAGCTGGCCGACGGGCAGGTGTGCACCTACCTCGGGGCCACTCCGGCCGCAACGTCGGGTCCGGCGCCGGCGCTCGACTACCGGTGCCCGTACGGGGGGATCCAGGGCGGACCGGACACGTCGGCGGCCTTCTGGACGGCCCGCTACGTGCCCGGTGGGACGAGC